>JAPPNE010000052.1 GCA_028818775.1 Deltaproteobacteria bacterium
CGGACGAGGTGACGGGCACGTGGCTGTGGTCCCGGAGCGTCAGCATCACCGCCATTGCGGTGGCCCTGCTGTCCCCGTTCCTGGGCGCCCTTGCCGACCGGGGCGGCTACCGCAAGCGCTTCCTCGGGTTCTTCACGCTGGTGGCCGTCCTCGGCTCCACCGTCCTCTACACCGCCATGCCCGGAGAGGTGGTCAAGGCGCTGTTCTGGTTCACGGTGGCCAACATCGCCTTCGAGATGGGCGGGGTCTTCTACAACGCCTTCCTGCCGGACATCGCCCCGCCGGACCGCATCGGGCGCGTGTCGGGCTACGGCTGGGCGTTGGGCTACGTCGGCGGCCTGAGCGCCCTGGGACTGGCGTTGGTGGGCTTCGTCGACACCGAGACGCCCTGGTTCGGCCTCTCGAAGGAAGGCTACCAGCACATCCGCGCCACGAACCTGCTGGTGGCCGGGTGGTTCGCCGTGTTCAGCCTGCCGCTGTTCCTGTGGGTGCGCGAGCGTCCCGCCCGCCGTGGCGCCACGGGCGCGCCGCTCGCGGATTCCGCGCGCCAGCTTGCCCGCACCCTGCGCGAGATCCGCCGCTACCCGGACATCTTCCGCCTGCTCCTCGCCCGCCTGTTCTACGCCGACGGACTCAACACGATCTTCGCCTTCGGCGGCATCTACGCCGCCGGCACCTTCGGCTTCACCTTCGAGGAACTCTTGTTCTTTGGCCTCGTGCTCAACGTGGCCGCGGGCGCCGGCGCCTTCGGCCTGGGTTTCGTGGACGACTGGCTGGGGGGGAAGCGCACCATCCAGATCAGCCTGCTGGGCTTCATCGCGGCCGCCGTGACGGCCTTGCTCACCGGCCGGCGCGCGCTCTTCTGGGCGGCGGGCCTGCTCATCGGCCTGTGCGGCGGCCCCAACCAGGCGGCCAGCCGCTCGCTCATGGGCCGCTTCGTGCCCGAAGACAAGAAGAACGAGTTCTACGGGCTCTTCGCCTTCTCGGGCAAGGCCACGGCCTTCATGGGGCCCTTCCTGCTGGGGGAACTGACGCGTCTCTTCGCTTCACAGCGCGCCGGCATGGCCGTGGTGCTGGTCTTCTTCGTCATCGGCCTCGCGCTGATCCACCGGGTCGACGAGGAGAGGGGGAAGCGGGCGGCGGCGGGGAGGGGACGCCCCGCCGCAGAATCGCCAGGGCGGCCTTGACCCGGTTGTCCACCTTGAGCTTGGCGAAGATACTGCTCACGTGGGCCTTGACGGTACGCTCGCTGATGAAGGTGCGGGCGGCGATCTCGTCGTTGCTTAGCCCCTCGGCCAAGAGCTTGAGGACCTCCAATTCGCGCTTGGTCAAGCTTTGCAGCCGGTCGCCATCCTCCCGAGGCGGCTCCACGCCGGTGTGGGAGGCAATGACGGCGAAGTCGGTGGCACCGGGGAGATCCTGGTCGATCCATACGCCGCCAACGTGAATCGTGCGGATCGCCTGGAGCAAGGTTTCCGGCGTCTCGTCCTTCAACATGTAGCCGCGTGCTCCCGCCTTGGCCGCGTTGAGGATGCTTTCCCTGTCCCCGGAAGCCGTGAGTATCATCGTCTTGTTGTCGGGATGATCCTCTTTCAGTTGCAGGAGGGTCTGTACGGTTCCGCGGCCGGGCAATTTGAGATCCAGGAGCAGGACGTCCGCATTCCCCTCCGCCACGGCGGGTCCGACTTCCTCCGACCGCGCAGCCTCCGCGGTCACGAGAAAGTCCCGTTCCTGAGCCAGAATCCTTTTCAGACCCTCTCTGAACAGGTTTTGATCGTCAGCCAGAACAATCTTGATGGAGTCGGTCACGAAAAACACCCGCCAATCAGATCAGTTCGCCCGTCGCACAGACACTATCCTTTTCGGCAGGTTTGATGTCAACGTCCTGACAGCCGGTCCACGGTCCCGATCACGGCGAAGCTTGCCCGGTGATCGGCCGGTTGGCCTATAGAAAGGCGTTCCCGGCGTGGTCGGAGAATGCATCCGCGTCGCGGATATAGTTCATGACCGTATCCGTGCTGGTGTGGCGGGTCACGGCCATGATCTTGTCGAGGCGTGCGTGGTGCGCCGCGGCGCTGGTGACGAACCCCGCCCGCAACGAATGCCCGGACAATTCCCTTGGGTCCAGCCCGATCAGCGCACCGTAGCGTTTGACCAGGCGCGGGATGTCCGAATGATGCAGAGGCTTGTCTTGCACGGCTCCGCCACGTCTCATGGTGCGGAACAAGGGTCCTTGCGTAATGCCCGACACCGAGAGCCACGCCTGCACTCGATCGATGGGCTTGACCGTCTTGCCTTCCGGGATGGCTATCGTCTGGCCCCTGCCGGTCTGATCCGTCTTGGACCGGCGGATGGTGAGCAACATCCGTCGGGGATGTGGTGGGGTGGATGGGATGATGGCGACGTCGTCGACATGCAACGCACAGAGTTCGGACCGGCGCAAGGCGCCCGCGAAACCGAGTGCCACGACGGCGGCGTCACGCAAGCCGATCACCGAGTCGGGGCATCGGGCGATCATGGCGCTGACGTGCCCCTCACGCAGGGCCTTGACCCTTCGCGGTACCGCGCCGGCGAGCCGGCTCAAGCCCTTGAGAGTGGCTCGGACGGTGGGGTGGTGTGTCGGCGACGGCCTGTTGGCGTCGGCGAATCGTCTGGCGACCGCACTGCTGTAGAGGAAAACCGTGCCCATGGAAAGCGGCAGGCCGCTTCCGGAACGGGGCCGCGTAGCGCAGTCGAGAAGAAAACGTGCAACCGTTTCGGGGGAGGCGGACAGTGGGTCCGTGACCTGTTCCCTTCTGCAATAGTCGGTGAAGCAGGACCAACCCTTGCGGTAGGCCAGTCGCGTGTTGGGCGCAACCGCCGACGACAGGACGAGGTTGTGGATGTCGGATTCGGTGGTCATTGCGAGGTCCATTGGATATCGACACATCCCTTACGTTCCAGGATGTGGGCCTTGGTCCCAACGCTCCAGTCCCGTTTTTTGGACGGATTTTACAAAAGAAAAGATTTTAGGCAACCGGTCAAGTTTGAAGCGAGGCGCAAACTTGAGCTGGGAGCAAAGAGGCATCACAGAGGTTGGAGGCTGCGGAACCGGTCCGGCAATCGTGGCGTTTGGTGGGCCGGAAAGCAGGTTCGGAAGAGGACGGGTTGAAACCGTGACGGTACGTTCTTCGGCTATCTGCGGACGGCAGAGTGGCAGAAAAAAGGGCCGTTCCGAAGGTGGAACGGCCCTTTCCGCGGCCCAGTTTAGGCGTAGGTGCTAGAACCGGTACTCGACGATCAAGGTGAAGACGTTGGCGCTGTTGTCGCCCTCGTCCGCCGTAGCGACCGAGCAGCCTTCATGCTCGCAACTGATGCTGTCCCACACGCCATGGATCTGCATCCAGCCACCCGGGACGTTATAGACGACCGCGACGCCGTTGTTGTTGCCTTCCTGACCATTCGAATCGATCTCCGTGACGGAGTACATCGGGGAGACGGAGATTCCGCCTTCCGCCTTGCTTCCGCCCATCATGCCGCTCTTGGGACCCCACAACCACACTTGCGCGGCGATGCGGACTTCGGAAGCCTTAATGTCGTCGGCCGCGCGTCCGCTGGCGGCATCGGCTTCGTAGTCAGCCACATGCGCGGAAATGCCGAACCACTTCAGGGGCTGCCAAGTAAGATTGTGGTACGTGTAGGTGTGGTCACCGAACACCGCGCCACCGTCAACGAAAGTAATGCGCTCTTGTGTGGTCGGACCGTATACCTTACCCGGGCCTTCCCTGAGATCACTCATCGACTCGTACGCGAAATTGTACGCCAAGCTCGATACGTTGAAACCGCCCATACCCTTCGCGTTTGCTAGAGGCTTAATGCCGAGACCGAAGGCCATACTACGACCATCGGAACGCCCCCTACATTTGCCGGCTGAGTCGGTACCCATGTGGCACGGTGTCCGGCCGTACTCGTCCTGCTCGTCAATACCCATGGCGAGCGCGAGGTGAGTGATCTTGCTGATGCCCATGGCGGGGAGCTTGCCCCAATTCAACACCACGCTACCGTCCTGACCACCTCCCATAGCCAGCGCGTTGATGAACGCCGAGTCCTCTGTGCGGCCATAACCCTGGTTCTTGTTACCGTTGAACGAAGGGTTGTAGCCAAATCCAACGGTCGGGAGCCACGGGTTGGTCTTCTCGAAGTGAAGGTACGCGTCACCGTCGAAGGCCACCGAAGTGTTGCCGCTGAAGGTCCACTTGACCTCGTAGAAGCCCTGCTGCGAGGTCACGTTGATGCTGGGCCGGAAGCGCCGGATCCGGATCACGCCATTCTGGAATCCCCCTTCGGGGTCGTCATTGGTCAAATACATGCTGGTGTAGACCTGCAGCCTCTGACCGAAATTGATGCTCCAGTTGTTGTCCGCCGCGGCGATGGTGAGACCCTTGCCGGCGGAGTACTTGAACGACGGCCCCTTCATCTCGGCCGCGAGAGCACTCTCCTGATTCTGCTTCAGTTGCGCCAACTCTCGTTCCAGGGCTTGGATCCTCGTATCCACGTCAGACGCCTGGACCGGCGATGCCGCAAGCACCAACCCTGTCGTTAAAACCAAGGCACTTGCGAAACCGAGCGCCTTCTTCAACACGTTATTCATGACCCCCTCCTTGGTAATCAGAGTTACGGTGCCGTTTCGGGCGCTTGTCAGGTACCGGCCGGGAGGGTGGCAGAAGGAGGATCAGCGTGTTCTTCGGTGGCGTAGCTTCGGATGCCGTGGTACGATGGCGAAAAACGACGGCGCAGATCGAGATTGCTGCGGCCCGTTGTCTCGTTGACGGGGATGGATGTCAGTAACCAAAAAAAGCACTCGGACTTACCGAAAAATTAGGACCTTAGTCCTGGTTTTTGCCTGATATGCACCGCTACCGGGCAGAAAACCCTACCTAGGGACAATTGCATGGATACCGTCAAAAAAGTAGAAAGCCTTAAGCAGATTCGCTTGCTGTTGCAGATAACTCTGATTACCAAGGAGGGGGTCATGAACAACGTGTTGAAGAAGGCGCTCGGTTTCGCAAGTGCCTTGGTTTTAACGACAGGGTTGGTGCTTGCGGCATCGCCGGTCCAGGCGTCTGACGTGGATACGAGGATCCAAGCCCTGGAACGAGAGTTGGCGCAACTGAAGCAGAATCAGGAGAGTGCTCTCGCGGCCGAGATGAAGGGGCCGTCGTTCAAGTATAAGGCGGGTGGTGGTCTGACGATCGCTGCGGCGGACAACAACTGGAGCATTCGCTTCACGCAGAGGCTGCAGGCCTACTACGCCATCTGGCTGAGCAACGAGAATCCAGAGGCCGGCTACCAGAACCTGGAGCTTTACGTGCGGCGTTTTCGGCCGACGATCAACGTCACGTCCCAGCAGGGGTTTTACGCGGTCACATGGCTCCTCAACGATGGTAGCGATGGCACCACCTTCGGCGGCGACGGCTACGTCAACTTCGACAAGTTGAACCCGTGGCTCCCGAGCTTCGGTTGGGGCCTCAGTCCGTCCTTTAGTGGCAATACGCAAGCAGGCGCTTTCCGTACCGATGACAGCCCGTTTCTGGATACCATGGGCATCGGCGGACAGCAGGACGGAAGTTTTGTGCTGTCCTGGAAGAAGTTGCCGGGCATGGGCATTGCCAAGATCAGTCACCTGCAACTGGCGTGGGGGCAGGACAACCAGAGCGAAACAAGCGGGGGAGACGACGGCAATAGCGTAGGTTTCGCGCTGGGTCTCAAGCCCCTCGCAGGAGCCAAGGGAATGGGCGGCCTCTCCTTGGCGAGCCTTTCGTACAGCTTGGGTTACCAAGCACATACCGACACGAATACCGGTGTGGGTGCCAGGACCCGGCAGGGGGCCAGGCCGAGATTGATCAATATCGGCGCGACGAAGTCCGACACCACGTATGTGTCCCACGGCGTGGGTTGGTCGCCGTTGAAGTGGTTGTCGCTCTCAGCCAATTACGCTACCTTTGAGAGGGAGACGGGCGGAACCGTTGATGCCGAAGCTTCGGACATTCGGCTTGCGGCACGGGTATGGCTGTGGGGGCCCAAGAGCGGAATGATGGGCGGAAGCAAGAGTGAAGGCGGTGTCTACATATCTCCGCTCTACAACTTGACCGATATCGACTATGACGGCGGAAACTCCGAGGTGACCAACAGCGGTGTGGCGGTCGTCTACAATGTTCCCGGCGGTTGGATGCAGGTCCACGGTGTGTGGGATACACTCGGTTGTGAGGGTGCCTGCCCCGGCCAAAACTTCAAGGATGTCGTAACTGAAGATGGCGAAGACTCTTACAACGTCTTCTCGATCATCCTTGAGTACAGGTTCTAGCAGTTTATCCCGAACCGAATGGCAAACAGGGCCGCTCCGTCATGGGGCGGCCCTGTTTTTGTTTGGACGAAAGGGAGACCGGATTCGCTTGACGAACCGCGACAAGTGGAATAGATACTCGCAACGGCGGCATGGGAAGAATCTTGCGGGTTCCGTAGCATTGGTTCTTATACGTGCCTGTGACTGGCTCGAGACTGGGTTGGGGTACGGTTGGTGAAACAACGGTTCATGGGGGAGCAAATGGCGCGATTCGGGCACGTGACTTGGGGACTGCTCGGTGCGGTTGTGGCTTCGAGTATTCTGGTGACGTCCCTTTCGGGCTGTTGGAGACCCGCGGGTATCGGCGTCGGTGGCAACTACAACGACGCGTTGCTGGAGTTGGGCAAGACGCAGCGGGGCGGCGACGTCAAGAAGGCCATCGGGCACCTTGAGTATGTGGTCCGCAGGAACCCGCAATACAAGGACAGCCTCACGCAGCTAGGGCGCGCCTACTACTATGCGGGCAGGTACGGCTCGTCCTTCGAAGTGTTGAAACGGGCGCTGGCCCTGAATCGTGAGGACGAGATCGGCTGGATCGTCCTGGGTTTGACGCAGATGCAGCAGGGCGCCGACGAGGCCGGCCTGGAAAGCTTCAAGGGAGGTCTGACGTTGCTGGCCAAGGCGACGAAAGAGGGCTACCAGGAAATCCCGGAGGAGTTCTGGGACTCCAGAGGGATCGTGCGCCGCGCCCTCCGGCGAAGCATTTCATTGGCCCGTAGGGGTGTCGTGGAGAAGCGCCGGATCATTCAGTCGGGTGAACTCTTGCTGCACCGCGTTGACCGTGAACTCTATGACGCCGAGGAGGATCAAAGCCTCAGCGAGTACCTGGATTCCCGGCGGGACCCGCAGAAGAAGGACAACTAGTACAGGGCGCGGTCTCCGCCTATATATAGAGATAGTGGGGCCTGAGGCTGCCGTTTCGCAACTGCGTGTCCGTCGCCGCCAGCCGCTCCGGGGTTCCCATATCCTGCCAGTGGCCGTCGAAGGGAAAGCCGCAAAGGCGCTCGGAGCGGGCGAGCATTCGGGCGTAGGTGGTGCGGGTTATGCTGAAGGGCTCCGGACCTTCCATGTACTGGAAGATCCGGGGCTCCACCACGTGGACTCCGGTGAACATGTACTGCTCCAGTGCGGCCGGCGTGGCGCCCGGGGCGTTGTGGTGTAGCAGTTTCCGGATTGTTCCCTCGACATCCGTCCAAATGGCCCCGTACTTGTCGGCCAACGGGTCCTTTCTCAGGACCAGCGTCGCGGCGGGTTCGCGAACGCGGTGAAACCGCAGCACCTCGTCGAGCCGGAGATCGATCAGCACGTCGCTGTTCATGATCACGAAGGTGTCCTGGTCCAGGAACCTCCTGGCTCCCAGGAGGCCGCCGCCCGTGTCCAGCAGCACGGGTTCCCGGGAATAGGCGATGTCCACGCCGAAACGCGAGCCGTCGCCCAGGTGCTCCTCCACCCGTTCGGCGTAGTGGTGGACGTTGACCACGATCTCGCGGATTCCGTAGTGGCGCAGCAGCATCAGCGGGTAGTCGATCATGGGGCGGCCGTTGACCGGGACGAGGCACTTGGGCAGGTTGTCGGTGAGGGGCCGGAGCCGGGTGCCCAGACCGGCGGCGAAGAGCATCGCCTTCACGAGACCTCCTGGAAGTGCGCCGCCAGGACGGGGAGAAGTCGTTCCAACCCCGGCGCCCGCCTGAGATTCCTGCCGATGCGTCTCAATGTCGGGGCGATGTATCGCTTGTAGCCGGGCTTTCCCTTTACCAGGTCGAGGTAGCGAAAACGGCCCACCACCTTGAAGTCCCGCTGCAGGGCGGAGAGCAGATAGGACTCCACGAACTCGTCGCGGCCGCGCGCAGACTCGCCCCATTCTTGCCGGCGTTCGAGATAGTAGTCGATTAGCTGCTCTTCCACTGCCGGCGTGACAACTTGATCCGTCTCCCGGTCGTTCAGCAGCGACGCGAGATCGTACTGTGCCGGCGCCAGCAGGGCGTCCTGGAAATCGATGACCACCACGGCATCGTCGTGCACCATAAGGTTCCAGCTATGGTAGTCGCGGTGGTTGAGCACGCGTGGTTGGCTCGCGAGACGCCCGGCGATGCACTCGAAGGTTTGTTCCAGGCGGCGTCGTTCGGATGCCGGCAAGCTTCCCTTGCCGCCCGCTTCCAGGCCGTACTCGATGAAGTGATCGAACTCCCAAAGGTATAGCCGTTGGTCGAAGGCCTGCCGGAAAGCCAGGCATTGGTCGTTCCGGGCTCGGGTGCCGCCGATCTGCAGCACCAGCAACTCGTCAATGGCCTTGCGGTACCACTGGAGCACCTCCGGCTCGGGCGCCTCCCGCACCCGGTCCCACAGGCTCGTGTCCCCCAAGTCCTCCAGCAGCATCAGGCCCTGCTCCGCCGAATGGCCGTAAACCGTCGGCACCCGGACCCCGACCGCTTCGAGGAACCGGTGGACGTTCAGGAAAGGAAGCTCCTCCGGGGGCTTGTCGAACACCGCCAGTTCCTCCGACGAGATCGGCAGCCCCGAGTCGTTCCAGCTCATGACGATGACCGAGGACGGGCCGCCTGGCGCGTCGAGTCCGGCGCGGAAATAGCGGCGGGAAGACGCGTCCCCGGCCAGCGCCTCCAGGCCCGTAATTCGCGTTCCAGCGCCGAACACTTCGGCCGCCTTGGCCTCTACCCGATCCCTCAGCCCGTACATGGGTCTTGATGTAGCCAATTGGCTTGCCCAATGCCACAAACGTCGCGGACGCCCCTTGCCGTGGCACAAGCTCGCTTCCTCCCTCCGCGGAAATGTGCTAGCCCCCTCCTTCATGTCGTTCCGTGTCGGCATGGCGCAGATCAACCCCAGGTTGGGTGACTTGGGCGCCAATATGGCTCTCTACGAGGCCCGGGTGCGCGAGGCCGAGGCCGCCAGCGTGGATGTCCTCGTGTTCCCGGAGCTGAGCCTCACGGGCTACTTTCTGCGCGACATGGTCCCGGACGTGGCCGTCCGCCTGGAAAGCCCTGAGATGGAGCGGCTCCGGACGCTCAGCCGGGAAATCTCGCTGGTGGCCGGATTGGTGCTGGAGAGCCCGGACCACCGCTACTTCAACGCCGCGGTCTACCTGGAGGACGGCGAGGTCCGCCACGTCCACCGGAAGGTGTACCTGCCTACCTACGGCATGTTCGACGAGCAGCGCTACTTCGCCCGGGGCGACCGGGTGCGCGCCTTCGACACCCGCCACGGACGGCTTGCGCTGCTCATCTGCGAGGATCTCTGGCATCCGTCCACGGTCTACCTGGCGGCGCTGGACGGGGCCTTGTCCATCATCTGTCCGTCTTCGAGCCCCCTGCGCGGTGTCACCGACGGAGCGGACCAGGACGACAACGCGCGCTATTGGGAGCTGATCACCCGGAGCTACGCCGAGACCTACGGCCTCTTCGTAGTGCATGCCAATCGCGTGGGCTTCGAGGACGGCGTGGGCTTCTGGGGCGGGTCCGGCATCCTCGACCCCTTCGGCCAAACGGTGTGCAAGGCCGGCTACTACGACGAGGCGTTCGTAACCGGGGAAGTGTCCCACGAGGCGGTGCGCCGCAAACGCACGCGCGCGCCCCTCATGCGCGACGAGGACGTGGACCTCACCATCCGTGAGCTGGAGCGTATTCGCCGTTAGAGCAGCCCATGATTCCCACCAACGTCTCCCTCATGCGCCGCATCCTGGTGGCGTTCATCAAGAACGAGGTGTGCAAGGTCGGTCTCGAACGGGTGGTGGTGGGCCTTTCCGGCGGGGTGGACTCGAGCCTGAGCGCCATGCTGGCGGCGGAGGCCCTGGGTCCCGGCCAGGTGCTGGGCATCATGATGCCCTACCGGACCTCCAGCGCCGAGAGCCTGGAGCACGCGCGCCTGGTGGTGGAGGCGAGCGGCATCCGCTCCGAGACGGTGGAGATCACGCCGCAGATCGACGCCTACTTCGCCGCCTTCCCCGGCGCCGACCCCAAGCGCCGGGGCAACAAGATGGCGCGCGAGCGCATGACCATCCTCTACGACCATTCCGCGCGCTGGGACGCGCTGGTGGCCGGCACGAGCAACAAGACCGAGCTGCTGCTGGGCTACGGTACCCTGCACGGGGACATGGCGTCGGCGCTGAACCCCTTGGGGGACCTCTACAAGACCCAGGTGTGGGCGCTGAGCGAGGCCGTGGGCGTCCCCGACGTCATCATCACAAAGCAGCCCTCCGCCGACCTGTGGACCGGGCAGACCGACGAGGCCGAGCTGGGCTTCAGCTACCGCGAGGTGGACGAGCTGCTCTATCTCATGGTGGACCAGCGCTACGGCCGCGCGGAGCTGATCGACGCCGGGTTCACTCCGGAGTTCATCGACGACATCGCCCGCCGCATCCAGTTCTCGCAGTTCAAGCGCCGCCTCCCGGTCATCGCCAAGGTCTCCCACCGCACCATCGACCGCGACTTCCGCTACTCGCGCGACTGGGGCAAGTAACTCCGCGCCGTCCCGCGCCGGGGCGTACGAATCGTCATTCCCGCGGAAGCGGGATCCAGGGGTGGTGGTGGGGCGAAGATTGACATCGCGCCCGAAATCTGGAGAAATACCACGACACGAAACGAAGCGGTGTTGGCGGCCACCATGGCGTCGGCGTGGTGGCCTTTTGTCGTTTTAATGCGCGGGCGTAATGGGAACGCGGACCGCGCCGGAGAGTGTCGATGGCCGTGAGGAGCGAGAAGATCTGGGTGGACGGCGAGTTGGTGAATTGGGATGACGCCAAGGTCCACGTCATGAGCCACGCGCTCCACTACGGTACGGCGTACTTCGAGGGGATTCGCTGCTACGCCCTGGACGAGGAACGTTCGGCGGTCTTCCGCTTGGCCGAGCACCTGCGGCGCTTCCGGGATTCCGGGCACATCCTCGGCACGCCGCTGCCCTACGGCATCGACGAGATGACCGAGGCGGTGCTGGAGGTGATCCGGGTGAACCGGCTGAAGGAGTGCTACATCCGGCCGCTGGCGTTCGTGGGCGACGGCGAGATGGGACTCTATGCGCTCAACAATCCCGTGAGGGTGATCGTGGCGGCATGGGCATGGGGGGCGTACCTGGGCGACGAGGGGCTCAAGCGAGGTATCCGCGCCAAGGTCTCCTCGTATACGCGGCATCACGTCAACGTCATGATGACCAACAGCAAGATCTCCGGCAACTACGTCAACTCGGTGCTGGCCAAGCACGAGGTGAAGGCAGCGGGGTACGACGAAGCCATCATGCTCGACCCCGAGGGGTGCGTCTCCGAGGCGAGCGGGGAGAACCTTTTCATCGTGCAGGACGGGCAGCTCAGGACCGCGCCCGTGACCTCCATTCTTCCGGGCATCAACCGGGCCAGCGTCATCGAGCTGGCACGCGCCAAGGGGTACCAGGTGAACGAGGAGCGTTTCTCCCGCGATGCCCTCTACATCGCCGACGAGGCGTTCCTCACGGGCACGGCGGCGGAGGTCACGCCGATACGGGAGGTGGACGACCGCATCATCGGCGAGGGCAAGCCGGGCCCCGTGACCCTGGACCTGCAGCAGTCTTTCTTCGACGTCATTCGGGGGCGGACCGAGGGGTACCGCCACTGGCTGACGCCCGTGTGACCGGCGGTTCGGCACTCCATCAACAGCGCTCGTTCCAGCTTCGTGCGGAATACTTGCGAGCCACGAGCGAGGCGATGGCCTCGGCGGAAACGCCGCCGCCATCCGTGGCGCCCCAGGAGCGTCGCAGCAGGTCCTTGACGTCCGCTGCCGGCAGGCTCAGGTTGGCCAGGAACGCGCCGTGGGCGCGGCGGCCGCGGTAGGCCGGCGCCTTGGGCGGATACGGCAGCAACTCTTCCACCAAGGGGATCGGGAAATCCAGCAGGAAGGTGCCGTGAAACAGCAGGCAGCGGCGCCGGCGCCGTTGGGCGTTGCCCGAGAACTTCCGCTGCCCCACCGCCAGGTCGGTGGTTCCCTGCCGCCGGATCGGCAGGCCGGTGGCTCCGGCCAGCGCGCGCCGGTGGCGTTCCATGACGAACGCGTTGGTGGAATCGATGCGTTCCAGCAGGGCGTTTCCCGCGATGCGCAGCACCAGGGTGTAGCTCAGGCAGCCCGGCCCCTGTACCACGGTGCCGCCGCCGGTGCAGCGCCGCAGGACGGGGATGCCGCGGGCCTCGCAAGCCGCCAGGTGGACTTCCCGCTCGCGCCGGCTGGCCATGCCCAGGACCACGAAGGGCCGGGGAGACTCCCAGAACCGGAGCACCTCCCGATCCGCGCCGGCCTCGCATTCGTCGAGCAGCGCCTCGTCGCACGCCAGGTTCGCTTCGGGGGTGGGAAGCGTCAGATCGATGCATTGCATAAGGACTTGACACACGTGGGCGGGGCTGAATATGTTGCCTCCCTCACGTGTTGCATCCGCGGTTGTCTCTTATAATATCTCTGAAGATCATGAACGCCAAAGAAGTCAGGACTCCCCCCAACGCCGCGACGGCGGAGGAGACGGGCGCCGTGTCGGAGCCGGGAGCGGGAGCGGCCGGCGCGCGGTCCAACGACCGGCTGCTGGATTCCCTCGAGTCCCTGCTCGGGGGAGTCGTGCGCGAGGGGCCCGAGCGGGTCGACGCCCTGCTCGCGCAACTGCTGGCGCGCATCCGCGAGCGCCAGCGCGCCCCGGTGACGAGCCTGAACACGCCGTACCTGAACACCATCCCGAGGGAGCAGGAACCGGCGTATCCCGGCGACCGCCGCATCGAACGCCAGGTGAAGAGCTACGTGCGCTGGAACGCCATGGCCATGGTGGTCAAGGCCAACCGCTTGCAGCCGGGCATCGGCGGGCACATCTCCACCTATGCGTCCGCGGCCAACCTCTACGAGGTGGCCCTCAACCATTTCCTGCGCGGCGGCGACGACGGCGCGCCCGGCGACCTGGTCTATTTCCAGGGGCATGCGTCGCCGGGCAACTATGCGCGCGCCTACGTGGAGCACCGCATGAGCCCGCGCAAGCTCCACCTCTTCCGGCAGGAACTGGCCAAGGGGGGCGGACTGCCGTCCTACCCGCACCCGCACCTCATGCCCGACTTCTGGCAGTTTCCGTCGGTGTCCATGGGGCTCGCGCCCATCCTGTCCATCTACCAGGCGCGCTTCGCCCGCTACCTGAGCGCCCGGGGACTGCTGGCGCGGGAACCGCGCGTGTGGTGTTTCGTGGGCGACGGCGAGTCCGATGAACCCGAGGCCACCGGCGCGCTCTCCCTGGCGGCGCGCGAGAACCTCGACAACCTCGTCTGGGTGGTCAACTGCAACCTGCAGCGGCTGGACGGGCCGGTGCGCGGCAACGGCAAGATCATCCAGGAACTGGAGGCCCTGTTCCGGGGCGCCGGCTGGAACGTCATCAAGGTGATCTGGGGGTCGGACTGGGACCCGCTGCTGGAGGCCGACGCCAAGGGGCTCCTGGCGGAGCGGATGGAGCAGGCGGTGGACGGCGACTACCAGAAGTACGTGGTGGCCCCCGGCAGCTATACGCGGAAGCACTTTTTCGGCACCCACCCCGAGCTGCTGGCGATGGTCAACCATCTCAGTGACGATCAGATCCGCCGTCTGGCCCGGGGCGGGCACGATCCTCAGAAGGTGTACGCGGCGTACGCCGCGGCGCTGGGGCACAAGGGCGCGCCCACGGTGATCCTGGCCAAGACGGTGAAGGGCTACGGCCTCGGCGAAGCGGGCGAGGGACGCAACATCACCCACCAGCAGAAGGCGCTCAACGAAAAGGAGCTGCGCGACTTCCGCACGCGCTTCGGCGTGCCGCTGCCGGACGAGGACGTGGTGGAGGCGCCGTTCTACCGTCCGCCCCTGGACAGCGAGGAGACCCGCTACCTGCTGGAGCGGCGCAAGAGCCTGGGAGGGTTCCTGCCCAGCCGGGCGGCCAGGACGGAGCCGTTGGCGGTACCGGGAGCGGCGACCTACGAGGAGTTCCACAAGGGTTCCGCGGAGACCCGCGCTTCCACCACCATGGCCTTCGCGCGGCTCTTGAGCAAGCTCCTGCGGGATCCCGGCATCGGCAGGAACGTCGTGCCCATCATCCCGGACGAGGCGCGCACCTTCGGCATGGACGCGCTCTTCCGCCAAGTGGGCATCTATTCACCCAAGGGCCAGCTCTACGAGCCCGTGGACCGCGAGACGCTGCTGTTCTACCAGGAGGCGAAGGACGGGCAGCTTCTCGAGGAGGGGATCAGCGAGGCCGGGGCCATGTCCTCCTTCATCGCCGCGGGGACGGCCCACGCCAATTTCGGCACGCCCATGGTCCCGTTCTACACGTTCTATTCGATGTTCGGCTTCCAGCGCATCGGCGACCTCATGTGGGCCGCGGCGGACAGCCGCTGCAGGGGGTTCCTGCTCGGCGCCACCGCCGGACGCACGACCCTGAACGGGGAGGGCCTGCAGCACGCGGACGGCCACAGCCACGTGCTGGCCAGCACCGTTCCCGCGTTGCTCACGTACGATCCGGCATTCGCCTACGAGGTGGCGGTCATCGTCCGGGAGGGCCTCCGGCGCATGTACCAGCGGCGCGAGGACGTCTTCTACTACCTCACCCTCTACAACGAGAACCTCGAGATGCCGCCCATGCCCGCCGGGGTGGAGGAAGGCATCGTCAAGGGGCTCTACAGGTTCAATCGCTCCGACTCCGGCCACAAGGCGCGCGCGCACCTGTTGGGCAGCGGTCCGCTGCTGTTCGAGGCGTTGCGCGCCCAGCGGATCCTTGAAGAACGCTACGAGGTCGCCGCCGACGTGTGGAGCGCCACGAGCTACAACCTCCTGCGCCGGGACGCCCACGCGGCCCAGCGGTGGAACCTCCTCCACCCCGCCGAGGAGCCGCGCAAGTCGTACGTGGAGTCGCTGCTGGAGCCCGAGACCGGGGTCTTCGTGGCGGTTTCGGACTACATGAAGATCGTCCCGGATCAGATCGCGCCGTGGGTGCCCGGAGGGCTGGTCACCCTGGGGACGGACGGCTTCGGGCGCAGCGACACGCGCGCGCGGTTGCGGCGCTACTTCGAGGTGGACGCCGAATCGGTGGTCATCGCCACGCTGCACGCCCTGGCCCGGAAGGGCAAGATCGACAAGACGGTGGTGGAAAGGGCCTTGCGCGAGCTGCGCTACAATCCGTCCAAGCCTCATCCCGGAATGGCAACCTAGATCTCATGGACGTAACGCTTCCCAAACTGGCTGAAGGGGCCGATTCCGGCACCGTGGTCAACGTCTTCGTCGTCGAAGGCGAGCAGGTTCAACTGGACCAGACCCTGCTGGAGCTCGAGAACGAAAAGGCGGTGGCGCCCATTCCGTCCACGGTTGCGGGCACGGTCGTCCGGGTCCATGTCCTGGTGGGCCAGGTCGTTTCGGTGGGTCAGGTGTTGGTGACCATCGAGGAGGGACCGGCGGCAACCCCGCACGCGCCGCGAGCGGCGGCGCCGGCCGCGGAAGTGCCCGCCTCCGCGGAAGAGCCGGCCCCGGCGCCCGCCGTAGATGGAAAAGCTCCGGCCGCGGCCGCGCCGGAGGCACACGTGCACGTTTCCAGCAGCGGCGCGCCGCCGCCGGCCTCGCCCACGATACGCAAGATCGCGCGGGAGTTGGGCATCGATCTCACACGCGTGAAGGGCAGCCAGCGCGGCGGGCGCATCGTCATGGCCGACGTGCGCGCCTACATCCAGGGGCTTCAGGAAATGGCCCTCAAGCCTGCCGCTCCGGCCGCCGCCCCCGAGGCCGACGTCCCGCGGACCCTGGACCTCAGCATGTGGGGGCCGAGCAAGCGCGAGCGCATGTCGCCGCTGCGGCGCACCATCGCGCAGCGCATGACCGAGTCCTGGACCACGGTGCCGCACGTCACCCAGTTCGACGACGCGGACATCACCGACCTCATGGCGCTGCGGAAACGGCACGCGCGCGCCTACGAGAAGGCGGGCGCCCGTTTGACGCTGACCTCCTTCGCCATCAAGGCGGCGGTGTCCGCGCTGGCGAAGTACCCCGCCTTCAAGACCAGCATCGACTACCAGGCGCTGGAGATCGTCACACGGGACTACGTCCACATCGGCGTGGCGGTGGACACCGAGGCCGGCCTCATCGCGCCGGTGATCCGCGACGTGGACAAGAAGGACCTGCTGGAGCTGTCCAGGGAGCTCGACGAGCTGGCGGAGCGGACCCGGCAGCGCAAGTTGTCGGCGGACGAGATGCAGGGCGCCACCTTCACCATTTCGAATCTCGGAAGCATCGGCGGCGCCCACTTCACGCCCATCGTCAACAGCCCGCAGGTGGCGGTGCTGGGAATGGGACGGGGCGTGCTCCGTCCGGTGGTCCGGGAGAAGAAGGTGACGCCGCGGCTGGTGCTGCCGCTGGCGCTCTCCTACGATCACCGGGTCATCGACGGCGCCGACGGCGCGCGCTTCCTGCGCGAGATCGTGCGCTGCCTGGAAGAATACGCCGAAAACGACATCAAGCCCGACTAGGAGATCCGTGGAACCCATCCAAACGGAAATCGTCGTCGTGGGCGCCGGCCCGGGAGGCTATGCCGCGGCATTCTATGCGGCGGACCTGGGCAAGAAGGTGCTCCTGGTGGAGCGGGACGAGCGCCTGGGCGGCGTGTGCCTCAATCGCGGCTGCATCCCCTCCAAGGCGCTGTTGCACGCCACGCACGTCATCGACGAGGCGGAACTGTCGGCGGAGCGGGGCGTGGCCTTCGGCAAGCCCAAGGTCAAGCTCGACAAGCTGCGCGAGTGGAAGGAATCCATCATCGACAAGCTGGCTCACGGGCTGGAGGGCTTGTGCGCCCGCCGCGGGGTCCAGCGCATCCACGGCCGCGGCCACTTCGAGGACTCCCGCACCCTGCGGGTGGAGACCGCCGAAGGACAGCAGTTCATCAACTATGACAAGGCCATCATCGCGGTGGGCTCGAAGCCGGCCATGCCGGCGGCCTTCGACCTGGGAAACCGCCGGATCATGACCTCCACCGAGGCGCTGGAGCTGGAGGACGTGCCGGGCCGGCTGCTGGTGGTGGGCGGCGGCTACATCGGCATGGAGCTGGGCATGGTGTATGCTCGGCTGGGTAGCGAGATCGTCATGGTGGAGGCGTTGGACCAGCTCCTGTCCGGCGTGGACCCCGACCTGGTACGGCCCGTTGCCAAGGTGGCCGGGGCGGCGTTCAAGGACGTCCGGCTCAAGACCAAGGTGCTGCGCATGGCCACAAGCGGCAGGAAGATCAAGGTGGCCGTGGAGGTCAACGGCAACACCCGCGAGGAGACCTACGACCGGGTGCTCGTCAGCGTCGGCCGCACGCCGAGCTACGAGGACCTAGGCCTCGAGAACACCGGGGTGAGGATCGGCGCCAACGGCTTCATCGAGTGCAACGGTGAGCAGCAGACCGGCGACCCGGCCATCTACGCCATCGGCGACGCCAACGGCGGCGCGTTGCTGGCGCACCGCGCCACCAAGGAGGCGCGGGTGGCGGTGGAGGTCATCACCGGCGAGTCGAGCACCATCGCGGACGTGGTCATCCCGGCGGTGGTCTTCACCGAGCCCGAGGTGGCCTGGTGCGGCCTGACCGAACAGGAGGCCAAGGCCGGGGACGTCGCCGTAGAGGTCGTCAAGTTCCCCTGGGGCGCTTCCGGGCGGGCGCTTACCCTGGACCGTCCCGAGGGCCTCACCAAGCTGGTGCTCGAACCCGGGACGGAGCGCATCCTCGGCGTGGGCATCACCGGCGCGGGCGCCGGTGAGCTGATCGGCGAAGGCGTGCTCGCCGTCGAGATGGGCGCCACCGCCAGGGACCTGGCGGAGTCCGTGCATCCCCATCCCACGCTTTCCGAGACCCTGATGGAATGCGCCGAAGCGTTCTACGGCACCGCCACCCACACCGCCCCGCGCAAGCGTCCCCGAACCGCCGGGACAGCCGCCCGGCAGGCCTCCTGAGCGCCTCGCGCTTGACTTGAAAAAGGCGATTTGTTACCGAAAATCTCAGAGCCCGCTGGGGCCGGCATTCCCAGGAGGAAGTGAATGACCTACGTGATTGCAGAGCCTTGTGTCGACGTGAAGGACACGGCTTGCGTCGATGTCTGTCCCGTCGATTGCATCCACCCGACCAAGAACGACCCCGAGACATTCGAGAAAGAGAACATGCTCTACATCGATCCGGAGGAGTGCATCGACTGCGGCGCGTGCGAGCCGGTCTGCCCGGTGGAGGCGATCTTCGAGGAGGCGGCGCTCCCGGAAAAGTGGGAGGAGTACACCCAGATCAACGCCGACTGGTTCCAGAAGTAGCCGCGGCATCCGTTCCCGGCGCGTTGCGCGGGCCGGTATCATCGTCCGGCCCGTCCGAATCCCCGTCCCGTATCCCGTCCCGCACCACCTCGTCGTACCCGAAGTTCCGGCAGAAGCTCCGCACCAGCAGGGCCTTGACTTCATCCATGGAAACGGCCCGGCGCGCCTCCCGCTCAATGGAGGTCACCTCGGCCCAGTCCAGGCCGCAAGGGACGATTCTGCGGAAGTAGTCCAGGTCCGGCGCCACATTGAGGGCGGCGCCGTGATACGTGACCCCCCGTTTGACGGCGATGCCGATGGCGCAGATCTTGCGCGTGTCGATCCACACGCCGGTCCACGGCGGCCGGCGCCCCGCGTCCAGGCCGAAGGACGCCAGGACCTCGATGATGGCCTGTTCGAGTGCGTTCAGGTAAAGGTGGACGGCCCGGCGCTGCCTGGATTCGAGATCGATAATGGGATAGACGACGAGCTGTCCCGGCCCGTGGTAGGTGACGTCGCCGCCGCGGCTGGTGGCGAGCACGGGAACCTCGCCGGCATCGAGGACGTGCGCGCGCGCGTCGCGCCGCCCGGTGGTGAAGACGTGCGGATGCTCGACCAGGATGAGGCAGTCGTCCGCGGCCGCGCGGATCCTGCGCTCGAGGATACGGTGTTGAACCGCCAGCGCCGCCTCGTATTCGAGGCGCCGCAGGTCGACGACGTGAAGCGATTTGGACATTTTCCGAGGGCGGGCGAGGCCGCGCGTTCCCGGCTTGCGCCGCTCCCTCCACCCATAGCACATCGGCCCGGGAATCAAACCCGCACCGCGGGAGCGTTTGCGCGCCACCGTGGCGCGGCGCGTTGTTGACTCACCGGCGGCGCCGCATTATGAATCGACACTATCCCTGCTCCCAGGCAGGCAGGCTCAGGCAGAACGGAGCGGATGCAGTGACGGGAACCATCAAGAAGATCCTCAGGGACAAGGGATTCGGCTTCATCGAGCCGGACGACGGCGGCGACGATGTCTTCTTTCATCGCGGCAGCGGCGCTCCACGAGTCCAGTTCGAGGATTTCGGCGAGGGCGACAGCGTGCAGTTCCAGACACGGGCGGGCGACAAGGGGCCGGTCGCCTTCGGCTTGAAGCTCCGCTGAGTCCTTGTTTCCGTATCCCCGACTCCATCATGACGCGCGATGACGGGCAGGCGGACGCGGCATACGCGGGCCGGGCGGCAGCGACCCGGACGTTCACGGAGCATTTCGAGCGCTTGCGGGAACGCTATCTTCCGGAGGTCCTCGTGCTTCTGGAGGACGTCGTTCGCGAGGCCGCGCTGACCGGTTCGGGGCTGGCGGAGATGTGCCGCTACCAGTTCGACACGGGCGGAAAGCGGCTGCGCGCGTTGCTGCCGCTGCTGGTGGCGGACTGCCTGGAAGAGGATCCCGCCAAGACGCTCGCCATGGGCGCCGCCTGCGAGATGGTGCACAACGCCACGCTGGTGCACGACGACGTGCAGGACGGGGACGAGGCGCGCAGGGGCCGGGAGACGGTGTGGCGGCGCTTCGGCGTGCCGCGCGCCATCGACCTCGGCGACGCGATGTTCTATCTGGCGGTGCTGCTGGCGCAGCGCGCGCCGGTGAGCGCCGGGTCGCGGGAGGCGCTGGCCCGGAGACTCCTGCTGGAGACCCTGAAGGTCATCGACGGACAGGAGCAGGAATTCGCCTTGCACGCCGATCCGCGGCCGACCATGGACCGGTACTTCGCCATGGTCGAAGCCAAGACCGCGCGCCTGTTCGTTCTGGCCATGGCGGGCGCCGCCGAGTTGCTCGGCCAGGGTGGCCGCGTCATCGAGGGTCTGACGGAGGCGGCGCGCCAGCTCGGCATCCTGTTCCAGGTGCAGGACGACGTGCTGGACCTCTACGGGGACAAGGGCCGGAGCGAGCGCGGCAGCGACATCGCCGAGGGCAAGCGCAGCGTCCTGGCCGTCCATGCCCTGGAGAACGCGGCGCCGGACGACGCCCGGTGGCTGCGCGAGGCGCTCGACAAGGACCGGAAGGCCACGTCCTCGGCGGACGTGGACCGGGCCGCCGAGCTGTTCGACCGCCTCGGGTCGCTGGCCTTCGCCGTTCGCGAAATGCGCGCGCGCCAGCAAGCGGCGGTGGACGCGGTGGCGGCGCTGGGGCGGCCGCGGCTTTCGACCATGGTGGAGGGAATGTCCGAAACGGTGCTGGAACCCATCCGCGGTCTCGTATGACGCGCGGCCGGAGGAGTTCAAGGAGTCACGCTCATGAAGATGTTTCTTGCCGGAGAGTGGGTCGATCGCCCGAGGATGCAGGAGGTCGGCAACCCGTATGATGATTCCGTCATCGACAGCGTGCCCAAGGCCGGACGCGACGACGTGGACCGGGCGCTGGCCTTCGCCGAGCGCGGTGCCGCCGTCATGGCACGCATGACCGCGTACGAGCGCTGGAAGGTGCTCACCCGGGCGGCGGCCCTGATGGCGGAGCGGGTGGACGAGCTGGGTACGCTCATTTCCGCGGAGGAAGGCAAGATCCTGGCGGAAGGCAAGGGCGAGGTGCGCCGCGCGGTGGAGACCATGACCGCTTCGGCCGAGGAGGCCAAACGGATTCACGGCGAGACCGTGCCGCTGGACGCGGACCCCTCGGGCGCGGGCAAGCTGGCGTTCACGCTGCGCGTCCCGTGCGGCGTGGTGGTGGCCATCGGCCCCTTCAACTTCCCGCTCAACCTGTTGTGCCACAAGGTCGGCCCGGCCATCGCCGCGGGCAACGCGGTGGTCATCAAGCCGGCTTCGGATACGCCGCTGTCGGGGCTCAAGCTGACCGAGATCCTGCTCGAGGCCGGGTTGCCGCCCGAGGGCGTCCAGTGCCTCACCGGCTCCGGCGGCGAGATCGGCGATCCGCTGGTGGCGGACCCGCGCGTGCGCAAGATCACGTTCACCGGCAGCCGCGAGGTGGGCGAGAACATCTGTCGCGTGGCGGGGATCAAGAAAGTCACCATGGAGCTGGGCTCCAACTGCCCGCTCATCGTGATGCCGGACGCGGACCTGGACAAGGTGGCCGCGGCGGTGGCTGCGACGGGTTACGCCAACGCCGGCCAGGTGTGCATCTCCACTCAGCGCGTGCTCACCGACCGGCGCGTCTACGGCGACTTCCTCGGCGTGCTGGCGCCGAAGGTCGAGGCCTTGGCCGTCGGCAGCCAGCTCGACACCGCCACGCAGGTGGGTCCCATGATCAAGGAAGCCGAAGCCGCGAGGGTGGAGGAATGGGTCAACGAGGCCGTGGGCGAGGGTGCCCGCGTGCTGGCGGGGGGCTCGCGCAACGGCGCGGTGTACGCGCCCACGGTGGTGGCCGACGTTTCCCGCGACATGCGGCTCTCGCGTGACGAGCTCTTTGGGCCGGCTGTCGCGGTGACGCCTTTCGCGTCCATCGACGAAGCCATCGAATTGGCCAACGATACCGTCTTCGGCCTTTCAGCGGGAATCTTCACCCAGAACATCGACTGGGCCATGCGCTTCGCCCGCGAGGTGGAGTCCGGCAACCTGCATGTCAACTGGGGGCCCCAGTGGCGCGCCGACGTGATGCCCTACGGCGGCCTCAAGGAGTCGGGTTTCGGCAAGGAAGGGCCGCGCTACGCCGTCGAGGAGATGACCGAGCTCAAGACGGTGGTCTTCCACCTGTAGGGGCGGCAGGGCCGGGCCGTGGGGAGGCTGCCGTAGACATGCGAGCGGACGGACGCGGACAGGAGGAGCTGCGCGCGATCAACATCACGCCGGGCTTCATCAAGCACGCCGACGGCTCGGCGTTGATCGAGATGGGCGATACGCGGGTCATCTGCACCGCCGCCCTGGAGGACCGCGTGCCGCCCTTCCTGCGCAAGACCGGCAGGGGCTGGATCACGGCGGAATACGGCATGCTGCCGTCGTCGTCGCCCGTGCGCATTCCGCGGGAGGCTTCGCGCGTGGGCGGCCGCACCCACGAGATCCAGCGGCTCATCGGCCGCAGCCTGCGCTCCGTGGCGGACCTGGGCTGCCTGGGCGAGCGCACGGTGTGGCTCGACTGCGACGTCATCCAGGCCGACGGCGGCACGCGCACGGCCTCCGTCACCGGCGCCTACGTGGCCCTGGCGTGCGCCCTCCGGGGCTGGACGGCGCGCAAAACCGTCCCCGAGCGCCTGCTCAAGGACAGCGTGGCCGCGGTCAGCGTCGGGGTGGTCGACGGGGAGGCGGTGCTGGACCTGAACGCGGCGGAAGACAACGGCGCCGAGGTGGACATGAACTTCGTGATGACCGGGTCGGGGAAGTTCGTGGAGGTGCAGGGGACGGCCGAGAAACAGCCCTTCAGCGCGGAGCAGCTCAACCGTTTGATCGGCCTGGCGCGGACCGGCATCGGACGCATCCTCGAAATGCAGCAGCGCGTGCTCCAGGAGTGGCGCGCGCCGTCGTAAGCGCGTCGGGACGGATTATCCACGGGCTTGATATCGCCGCGCCATGAGGTAGAATCAAGGATTCGTGACGGGGCGTGGCGCAGTCAGGTAGCGCACCTGCCTTGGGAGCAGGGGGTCGGCCGTTCAAATCGGCTCGCCCCGACCATGCGCGCCAGTAGCTCAGGTGGATAGAGCAACGGCCTTCTAAGCCGTGGGTCAGGGGTTCGAGTCCCTTCTGGCGCGCCATCAATCGGTGTCGGAAGCAGGTTGCGTTCTGGTGAGTGTAGCTCAATTGGTTAGAGCACTGGACTGTGGCTCCAGGGGTTGAGGGTTCAAGTCCCTTCACTCACCCCAACTTTCACTCACCCTCAATCGTGTGCGGGCCGCTAGCTCAGTTGGTAGAGCAGCTGACTCTTAATCAGTTGGTCCGGGGTTCGAATCCCTGGCGGCCCACTCTTCCCTCCCCACAAGGCCTCCGGGCCTGCCGACCTCTTGGCGTGCCTCCGCCGGCTCGTGTGCGGGCGGTCCGATCTTGACTTGCGGTTTGCGGGGTTGTTACACAGAAAACCGGTCTCCGGGGATTCCTTCCGCGGGCTTCGTGAGACGGGTGGTTGACGCGCCACGCCGGACACACGACCCCAGCGAATGCGCTGTGCGAGAGTGGCGGAACTGGTAGACGCACTAGATTTAGGATCTAGCGGGCAACCGTGGGGGTTCGAGTCCCCCCTCTCGCACCAGGGTGGGAACGGCCCGCGCCCCCGCTGTGAAGCGCACGCGAGGGAACCGTCAGGGACATGAAACATGGCAGAAGCCCATACAGGCATGAAGTGTGACATCGAGGTCTTGACGCCCACGCAGCGAAAGCTGCGCGTGGAGGTCCCGGCGGATCGTGTGGCCAAGACGTTCTCCCGCATCTACCGTGAGTTCGGGCGCCGCGCGAAGGTGCGCGGGTTTCGCGCGGGCAAGGTGCCGCAACAGGTCCTGCGCGGGCTGTACGGCGCCGACATCCAGGCGCAGGCGCTGTCCGAGATCGTCGAGGCCTCGCTCGGCGAGGCGGTGAAGGAACAGGGCCTCGATCCCGTCGCGGAGCCGCGGCTCGACGCCGGCGACCTGTCCGAGGCGCAGCCGTTCACGTTCTCCGCCGTGATGGAGGTGAGGCCGGACATCGAGTTGGGAAACTATCGCGGCATTGCGCTCAACCGGCCGCGCGTCGACGTGGACGACGAGCAGGTGGAACGGACGCTGGAGGCCTTTCGGGAGCGCCATGCCCAACTCGAGCCCGTGGAGGAACGGGAGCAGGTGGAGGACGGGGACTACGTGTTCATCGACTTCGCCGGCACGGTGGACGGCGAGGCGTTTCCCGGCGGCTCGGCGGAGAACTTCGCGGTGGACATCGGCGCGGGCAAGGCCTTGCCCGAGTTCGAGCGTGGACTGGTTGGGATGAAGAAGGGCGTGCCGGGGACCCTCGTGGTGGACTTCCCGGCGGATTCAGCCGACTCCGGGCTGGCGGGGCGGAAAGCGGAGTTCACGGTGACGGTGCGCGACATCCGGCGCAAGGATCTGCCGCCGCTGGACGACGACTTCGCCCAGGACTATGGCGAGTGCGAGTCCCTGGAGGAGTTGCGCGACAAGGTGCGCGCGCAGTTGCAGGACGAGGTCGAGCGGTTTCAGAACACCCGGTTGCAGGACGAGATCGTGGAACATCTCCTGGACGCGCACTCGGTGGACACGCCCCCTTCCATGGTGGAGCGGGAGCTGTCGTATCTCGTGCGGCGGGCCGCGACCGAAAGGGAGCCGGCGGGGACGGATGCGCCCGCGCCCACCACGGAAGAGCTTCGGGAGGAGTTGACGCCCGCGGCTGAACGCCGGGTTCGGGCCTCCTTGCTCATCGATGAGATCGCCTCCGCCGAGGGTATCACGGTTTCCGAGGAGGAAGTCGACGGGCGCATCGACGCCGTGGCGCGGGCCGGTGGCGAGCGGGCAGCCTCGGTGCGCGAGCATTACCGTCAGGACTGGGCAAGGGCCACGCTCCAGTCCCAGATGGTTGCCGACAAGACGCTGGACTTCCTCCTGGAGCAGGCCGCGGTGACGGTGGTGGAGCCGTCGGATCCGTCGGAAACAACTTGATGGCGGTCCCGAAAGGGGCTAGAGTTGAAGCAGCATGAACTTCATTCCTTTCGTCGTTGAGCAGACGGGTCGCGGGGAGCGCGCCTACGACATTTACTCGCGTCTTCTCAAGGACCGCATCGTCTTCCTGGGAAGCCCCGTGGTGGACGAGGTGGCGAATCTCATCACCGCGCAGTTGCTGTTCCTCGAGTCCGAGGACCCCGAGCGCGACATCTACTTCTACATCAATTCCCCGGGCGGATCGGTGACCGCCGGTCTGGCCATCTACGACACCATTCAGTACATCCGTCCCCAGGTCTCCACCGTGTGCCTGGGTCAGGCCGCGAGCATGGGGGCGGTGTTGCTGGCGGCGGGCGAAAAGGGCAAGCGCTACGCGCTGCCGCACTCGCGCATCATGATCCACCAGCCCCTGGGCGGTTTTCAGGGGACCGCCGCGGACGTGGACATCCAGGCGCGGGAGATCCTGAGAATGCGCGAGGAGCTTGGCGCGATCCTGGTGAAGCACACCGGCCAGTCGCTGAAAAGGATCGAGCGGGACACCGACCGGGACCTGTTCATGACGGGTCAGCAGGCTTTGGAGTATGGATTGGTGGATGAAGTGATCACCAGCCGCCTTGACGTGTCCGCAAAGGGGTGAGGGGGAAACTCAATGCCAAAGCATGGGGATGATCGTTCCGGCAATCTCGTCTGTTCCTTCTGCGGCAAGAGTCAGGACGAGGTGCGCAAGCTGATCGCGGGTCCCACCGTCTACATCTGCGACGAGTGCATCGACTTGTGCAACGACATCATCGCCGAGGAGTGCGAGCACGACGAGGTGATCGCGGCTTCGTCCGGCGTGCCCAAACCCGTCGAAATCAAGCGCGTGTTGGACCAGTACGTGGTGGGGCAGGAGCCGGCCAAGAAGATCCTCTCCGTGGCGGTGCACAACCACTACAAGCGCATCGACAACCATGCGCTCGCCGGGGACGTGGAGCTGCAGAAGAGCAACATCCTTCTGCTGGGCCCCACCGGCTCCGGCAAGACCCTGCTGGCGCAGACCCTCGCCCGGCTCCTGCAGGTGCCCTTCACCATCGCGGACGCCACCAGCCTGACCGAGGCGGGCTACGTGGGTGAAGACGTCGAGAATATCATCCTCAACCTGCTGCAGTCCGCGGAGTACGACGTGGAGAAGGCGCAGCGGGGCATCGTCTACATCGACGAGATCGACAAGATCTCGCGCAAGGCGGAGAACCCGTCCATCACTCGCGACGTCTCGGGCGAAGGCGTGCAGCAGGCGTTGCTGAAGATCATCGAGGGCACGACCGCGAGCGTTCCCCCCAAGGGGGGGAGGAAGCACCCTCAGCAGGAGTTCCTCCAGGTCGACACCACCAACATCCTCTTTATTTGCGGCGGGGCGTTCGTCGGCATCGAGGACATCATCCGCCGGCGCACCGGGCGCAGGCGGCTGGGCTTCGGCGGCAACGGTACGGAAGTGGAGGCCCGGCCCGAGGTGCGCTCCCTGCACGACGTGCAGCCCGAGGATCTCCTCAAGTTCGGTCTGATCCCCGAGTTCGTCGGGCGGCTGCCCGTGATCGCCACGCTGGACGAGCTCAATGAAGAAGCGCTGGTGCAGATCCTGAAGGAGCCGAAGAACGCCCTTACCAAGCAGTACTGCAAGCTGTTCGAAATGGAGGGAGTGCATCTTAACTTTACAGACGAGGCGCTTTGGGCTATTGCACGGGAGGCCATGAAGCGGAAGTCCGGAGCGCGGGGGCTGAGAGCCATCATGGAGAACACCATGCTCGACGTGATGTACGAGATGCCCTCCCAGCCCAACCTCAAGGAGGTGGTCATCACCGAGGAGGTCATGACCCGCAAGGAACCTCCGATGGTAGTCTACTCGAAGGCGGCGGAGAGCGCGTAAGGGGGTACCGATGCTATTTCGCAGCGACAAGAAGGATGACAACGAGCAGGGAGCGGACAGCACGGTGCAGGCTCCGTTGCTGCCCCTCCGGGACATCATCGTCTTCCCCCACATGGTCGTGCCTCTCTTCGTCGGGCGGCAGAAGTCCATCCGTGCGCTGGAAGAGGCGTCCCGGAAGCAGGCGCCCATCTTCCTGGCATCCCAGAAGGACGCCAGGACCAACGAGCCGGGCGAGGACGACATCTATCTCATCGGTACGCTAGGCAACGTCGTGCAGATGCTGAAGTTGCCGGACGGGACCGTCAAGGTCCTGGTCGAGGGCAAGCGCCGGGGCAAGATCGTGCGCTATCTGACGCATCCCGAGTACTTCCTGGTGGAGGTGGAGGAGATCGAGGACGTGGCGGACCAGGGCGCGGAAGTGGGGGCCGTTGTGCGCGAGGTCCACGGCGCGTTCGAGAACTACGTCAAGGTCAAGAAGAAGATACCGCCCGAGATGGTGGTGTCGGTGTCCGCCATCGAGGAGCCCGGCAAGCTCGCGGACACGATCATCGGACACCTCGGGATCAAGCTGGAGGAACGGCAGGTCCTGCTGGAGACCGTCAACGCCGGCGAACGCCTCGAGAAGGTGCTGGGCCACATGCGGGCGGAAATCGAGATCCTGGAGGTGGAGCGGAGGATTCGTTCACGCGTCAAGAAGCAGATGGAGCGCTCCCAGAAGGAGTACTACCTGAACGAGCAGATGCGGGCGATCCAGAAGGAGCTCGGCGAGAAGGACGAGTTCAAGAACGAGATGCAGGAGATCGAGGAGAAGATCAAGCAGAAGAAGCTTTCCACCGAGGCCAAGGACAAGGTGGAGAAAGAGCTCAAGAAGCTCAAGATGATGTCTCCCATGTCCGCCGAGGCGACCGTGGTGCGGAACTACATCGACTGGATCCTCAGCCTCCCTTGGAACGAGTTCACCGAGGACAAGCTGGACATCACGGACGCCGAGCAGGTCCTGGAAGAGGACCACTACGGGCTGGACAAGGTCAAGGAGAGGATTCTCGAGTACCTGGCGGTGCAGAGCCTCGTAGGCAAGATCAAGGGCCCGATCCTTTGCCTGGTGGGACCTCCCGGGGTCGGCAAGACCTCCCTCGGACGTTCCATCGCGCGCGCGACCGGAAGGAAGTTCGTCCGCGTGTCGCTGGGCGGCGTGCGCGACGAGGCCGAGATCCGCGGCCACCGGCGCACCTACATCGGCGCGTTGCCGGGGAAGATCATCCAGTCGCTCAAGAAGGCCGGCTCGAGCAATCCGGTTTTCCTCATGGACGAGGTGGACAAGATGTCCATGGATTTCCGCGGGGATCCTTCCTCGGCCCTGTTGGAGGTGCTCGATCCCGAGCAGAACCAGGCCTTCAACGATCATTACCTGGACCTCGACTACGACCTCTCCAAGGTCATGTTCATCACCACGGCGAATACCCTGGACGGGATCCCGCGCCCGCTGCAGGACAGGATGGAGATCATCCGTATCGCCGGCTACACCGAGCTGGAGAAGCTCAACATCGCCAAGAAGTACCTGGTGGTGAAGCAGCGGGAGGCCAACGGGCTGACGGAGGAGAACATCGTCCTCGCCGACAGCGCGATCCTCGGGGTGGTGCGCCACTACACCAAGGAAGCCGGGGTACGAAACCTCGAGCGGGAAGTCGCCTCCATCTGCCGGAAGGTCGCCGTGGACGTGGTGAAGAACGACCGCGCGTCCAGGACGACGGTGGGGGCGCGGAACCTCCAGAAGTACCTGGGACCGGCGAAGTTCCGGTACGGCATGGCCGAGGACAGCCACAGGGTCGGCACCACCACCGGCTTGGCCTGGACCGAGCTGGGCGGCGAGTTGCTGTCCACCGAAGTGTCCATCATGCCGGGCAAGGGCCAGCTCACGATAACCGGCAAGCTCGGCGACGTCATGCAGGAGTCGGCGCAGGCGGCCATGAGCTACGTCCGTTCACGCGCGCGGGACCTGGGGTTGGAGAAGGACTTCTATCAGAAGAACGACATCCACATCCACGTGCCCGAGGGGGCGATCCCCAAGGACGGGCCGTCCGCGGGAATCACCATGGCGACGTCGCTCGTATCCGCTCTCACCCGGCTTCCCGTCTATCACGACGTGGCGATGACCGGGGAGATCACCCTGCGGGGCAACGTGCTCCCCATCGGCGGCCTCAAGGAGAAGGTGCTGGCGGCCCATCGCGGCGGGATCAAGACGGTCCTCATCCCGGAAGAGAACAAGAAGGACATCCACGATATCCCCTCGACCATCCTGAAGGGCGTGGAGCTGGTCCTGGTGTCGCACATGGACGACGTTCTCAAGCGGGCGCTGGTGGTGAGCGATCCGGATGCGCTATTCTCCGCGTCCGAACTGGACGACGACGCGGGCGAAGCCCCGGCCGCGGGGTTCCAGAAGAAGGACGTGGAGCCGAGGCCCAGCCTTCCGCAGTGACCGGAGGGACATCCCGGCAACCCGCTTGACGCCCCTCGATGGGGCATGGCGGGTCGAGCGCGTTCGGTTCGGTGTCCCGGGGCCTGTGGGCGGTTAGCTCAGTTGGGAGAGCATCGGCCTTACAAGCCGGGGGTCACAGGTTCAAGTCCTGTACCGCCCATTGGCCCGTCGGCCCGCCCGCGGGTTGCAATTCCGCCGCCCACGGGTTAAACTGTTAATTCGATACGGGGTCGTAGTTCAGCTGGTTAGAACGCCGGCCTGTCACGCCGGAGGTCGCGAGTTCGAGTCTCGTCGGCCCCGCCAGATTGGTTTCAAGCATGCGCACGGTTCAGATGACGAAGGCCGAGTCTCTGGCCCAGCGTCGGTGGTACGTCATCGACGCGGAGGGCCAAGTGCTTGGAAGGATGGCTACCGAGATCGCACGGGTTCTCCGTGGCAAGCACAAGCCATCGTTCAGTCCGCACGTGGACGGCGGCGACTTCGTCATCGTGGTGAACGCCAAGCGCGTCAAGCTGACCGGTTCCAAGGAAACGGACAAGCGCTACTACCGGCACAGCGGCTATCCCGGCGGGTTGCGGGTCAGGTCGCTGTCGGAGATGCGGGAGAAGAAACCGGAAGCGGTGGTGCGATTGGCCGTGAAGGGGATGCTCCCCAAGAACCGGCTCGGAAAAGGACAGCTCGGCAAGCTGAAGGTCTACGCGGGTCCGGAGCATCCGCATCAGGCCCAGTTGCCGATGCCTTTGACGGTCTAGTTTTACCAGCAGGTTCAGCACTCATGGCGGAAGATCTGTTTTACGCGACAGGCCGACGCAAGACCTCGGTCGCACGGGTTTACCTGAAGCGGGGCCAGGGCACCATTCGCATCAACAACCGCTTGCTCGAAGACTACTTCGGGCGCGAGACCGCGCGGATGATCGTGCACCAGCCTTTTCACGTGACCCGGACGCTGGGAGACTTCGACATCGTCGCCAACGTCAAGGGCGGTGGCATCTCGGGTCAGGCCGGGGCCATCCGGCACGGCATCACCCGAGCGCTGGTGCAGGTGGACGAAGCTTACCGCACACCGCTGAAGAAGGCCGGTTACGTGACCCGTGACCCCCGTGCCGTGGAGCGCAAGAAATACGGCAGGCACAAGGCGCGCAAGCGGCCGCAGTTCTCCAAGCGCTAGTCCGACCCGGCGTAGAGAAACAGACTCAGGGAGCCCATCACCATGTTGGGCAACCAGGCCGCCACCCAGGGCTGAATCGCGCCCGCCCTCCCCAAAGACACGCAAAAGCCCAGCAGGACCCAGTACGAGAAGCCGATGGCGGCACTCAGTGCGAGGTTCAGGGCGATGCTGTCTTTTCGCCCCGGTTTCACGGCAAGGGCCAATGCCAGCAGGATGGTGATGGGGATTGCCAGCGGAACCGCCACCTTCGTGTGCAAGTTCACCGTGTCGCGCAAGGTGTCGACTCCCTTCCTGCGCAGGTCTTGAATACGCTCCTTCAGCTCGGTGTAGCTGAACTCGTCGGGCGAGCGTGTGAAGACGCGGAAGTCGTCGGGCCGTTCGTTCAGGGTCAGCCTCCCGCCCAGGGAATGCCGTTCCACGGTACCGTCCTCGAGGAACCGCCACTCGGTGCCGCCCTCCGGGACCCATCGGTTCCCGTCCCACAGCGCCGCGGGCGATTCGATCAGGCCCGTGAGCGTGAATCGCGGCGTCGTTCGGTAGATCGACAAACCGCGCAGCCTCCCCGCCTCCGCGTCGAAGTCGTCGGCGCGTATGAAGGAGTCACCGCTGCGGAGCCAGATCTGCCTATCGTGGAAGACCGATTGAAGCTGCGCGTTCCGCACCTTGACGTCGTAGACGAACTTGGCTTGGCGAGTGGCGAGTGGAACCGTGGTCTCGTTCCAGAGAAACGTTCCGGCACTGATGGCAAGGCTGGCCAGCAGCAACGGAACCGCGATCCGGTGCAGGCTGATGCCGCAGGCACCCACGGCGACCAGCTCGTTCCGGCGCGCCAGCGCGCCCAGGCTCAGGAAGGCGGCGAACAGGGCCGCGAAGCCGATGCTGCGGGATATCATCAAGGGCAGCCGGTAGAGGAAGAACTGGACGGCGTTGGACAAGGTCGCGTCATTGCCCATCAGGTTGTCGACGCGGCCGAACACGTCACCCATCAAGTGCAACAGGATGACGACGGCCAGCGTTGCGCAAAAGGCCCCCGCGAATCGCCGGAGCAGATAGATGTCGAGGGTGCTCCCGAACGCCGGTGCCGACAGACGGTCCGCGAGAAAGATCATCGGAGCCGGTCCTACACCGTGGGCCGTTCCGCCGCCACCCGGCCGCTGCCGCGAAGCCGGGCGCCGGCGCTGAACGGCGATGGCGCATCCATGAGCGTTCGGATGAACAGCCAGACCGCGATGCACCCCACCACCAGGTTGGGGAGCCACAGCGCCAGCGCGGCCGGAATCTTGCCGTTCTCCCCCATGGCGGTGCCCACGGCGAACAGCGCGTAGTAGGCGAACAGCCAGGCGATGCATGCGGCAACGCCGCGGGAACGCCCGGCGGACGAACGATTGGGCGCAAGCACGATGGCGAGACCCAGGACGGCGAAGACCAGAGGCGCGAACGGGAAAGCGAACCGCCGGTGCAGTTCCATCATTTCCGGTATGGCGCCGGCGCCTTGCGCCGTCTTCGTGCGAATCGCTTCGCGAAGGCTCCGCATGGACATCTCCTCGGGATTCCCGGATTCGTCGTCCAGCGCCGGCAGGTGCTCCAGCTCCAGGTTGAGGTTGTAGACGTTGAACGACGTCTGGCTGAAGTGCGACCGGTCGGGCCGCCGTTCATGGACCATGCCGTCGTACAGCCGCAGGCTGATGGTGTTGGCGTCGCTGTCGGAATGTAGCAGCGCCACCCTTCCGATGATAAGATGCTCCGCGGCCGGATCGCGTTGATCGATGATCAGGATGCCCTGGAAGGTATTGCCCGGCGGTACGATGCTGTCGACGTAGACGAGGACCTTGGGGAAGAAGTCGTTGAACACCTTCTCCCTGAGCAGGGAGCCGGCGCGGTTCTTGGCCACGGCGTAGATCTCTTTCTTGACGGCCAGGTTGGCGGCGGGACGGACGAGGATCGACAGTCCGAGGGTGAGGAGAGAGACCGCCAGGCCCAGCAGCAGCACGGGTATCAGGAAGTGGACCGGGCCGACGCCGCAGGCCTTGAACGCCAGGGTTTCGTTGTCCCGCGCAAGCCGGCCGCAGCCGTAGAGAATTCCCAGGAGGAACGCCATCGGCATCGTCGTTTCGAGCAGCGTCGGCAGGATCAGCGCGAAGAGCTTCGCGATCTGATCCGGCGGCGCGCCGCGGCTGACCACCAGCTCGATGAGCCGGGTGATGCGGCCGGCAAGGAAAACGAGCGTAAAGGCGAGGAGGCCTACCAGGAAAGGCGGGATGATCTGACCGGTCACATAGGCGCTCAGGGTCCGATGCACAGGGGCAATGGTAGCCTTCTTTGATGAATTCCACAACGCGGGATACGCCGGACGGGCAGCGACCGGACCCGGTGCTCATCTACGGGATCCATCCCGTTCTGGAGAAGCTCCGCGCCGCTCCCGGCGACATCATGGAAGTCCTCCTGGTCCGGGGCAACCGCGGTCCCGCGTTGCGCCGGGTGGAGCAGGTCGCGCACAGGGAGGGCTGCCGTGTGGAGGAGATGGATGGACGGGCGCTGGACGCCCTGACGCACGGCGGCCGGCACCAGGGCGTGGCCGCACGTGCCGTCCCGTTCGCCTACCGCACCTTCAACGACCTGCTGTCCGGGCCGGCGGACGCGGCCGCGGACTGCGTTCTTTTCCTTGACGGCATCGTCGACCCGCGCAACCTGGGGAGCATTCTCCGCACGGCGGAGGCCACGGGCGTGCGCCGTGTCGTCCTGCCCAAGGATCGTGCCGCGGGGGTTACCGGCGCCGTGATCAAGGCATCGGCCGGGGCGGCGCATCATCTTGAAGTCTACCGCGTCCCCAACCTCCCGCGCGCCCTCGCCGCCCTGCGCGAGCGCGGCTTTTGGGTGGTGGGGCTCGATGCGGGGGCGCCGGACCGGGTTTGGGAGCCCGCTTATCCGGCAAGGCTGGCCGTGGTCCTGGGGGGTGAGGAACGGGGCCTGAGGCCGCTGGTCCGGCGCGGCTGTGACTATCTGGTCTCCATCCCCATGGACGGCCGGGTCGGGTCGTTGAATGTGGGCGTGGCGTGGGGTATATTCGCTTATGAGTTGGCGAGACAGCGAACCGGCGCGGCCCTGCCGCCTGCCTGTTGACGACGGCCCCAGTTGACATACTCCCCGTTGACATTTGGTCCGCCAGATGCTTTATTTCGCCGATGTGCCTTCTTACCCTGTTTTCCGGAAGAGGGGCAGGGTAAGTGTGGCCTTTTGTTATTTGTTTTCGTTGTTTTGTTCTTGCGTGCGCGACGGCGACGGACGGTTCCGCTGGCGTAGCTCAACGGTAGAGCAGCTGATTTGTAATCAGCAGGTTGTAGGTTCAAGTCCTATCGCCAGCTCCACGTGAGCGAACTTGTTGAACGGGGCCGGTCGAAGCCCGTCCGATCCGCGCAAGAACTCGTAGAGCGAATCGGGGAGAGGTTCCCGAGTGGACAAAGGGAGCAGACTGTAAATCTGCCGCCGATCGGCTTCGGAGGTTCGAATCCTCCCCTCTCCACCATCAGTTGCAGGACTCTGGAGCGAAGGAGTCGTTTTTTGCGGGAATAGCTCAGTTGGCTAGAGCACGAGCCTTCCAAGCTCGGGGTCGCGGGTTCGAATCCCGTTTCCCGCTCCACAGTAATGTCCGTGGGAAGCGGCGCGCCCGGCGTAAACGGCCGGCGGCGTCCGTCTTCCGTCACGTGGCCCCATGCCCAGGTAGCTCAGTCGGTAGAGCACGTCCTTGGTAAGGACGAGGTCGGCGGTTCAAGCCCGCTCCTGGGCTTTGCCTGTATGTGAAGGATTGAATCAAACCAAGCCATTATCCACGGGAGGAGAAGAAGAAAGATGAGCAAGGCCAAATTCGAGCGCACGAAACCGCATCTCAACATCGGCACCATCGGCCACGTCGACCACGGCAAGACCACCTTGACCGCGGCCATCACCAAGGTGCTGGCGGAAAAGGGGTCGGCGGATTTCGTGCCCTTCGACCAGATCGACAAGGCGCCGGAAGAGCGGGAGCGCGGCGTCACCATCAACATCGCGCACGTCGAGTACCAGACCGACAAGCGGCACTACGCCCACGTGGATTGCCCCGGGCACGCGGACTACGTGAAGAACATGATCACCGGCGCCGCCCAGATGGACGGCGCGATCCTGGTGGTGTCGGCGGCCGACGGGCCGATGCCGCAGACCCGTGAGCATATCCTCCTGGCGCGGCAGGTGGGCGTCCCCTCCATCGTGGTCTATCTCAACAAGGCCGACATGGTGGACGATCCCGAGTTGCTGGAGCTGGTGGAGCTGGAGGTGAGGGAGCTGCTTTCCAAGTACCAGTTCCCGGGCGACGACATCCCCGTCGTCACCGGCAGCGCCTTGAAGGCCCTCGACGGCGAGGTGAGCGAGTTGGGCACCGAGTCGGTGGTCAAGCTGATGGATGCCGTGGACGGCTACGTACCGGATCCGGTCAGGGACGTCGACAAGCCGTTCATCATGCCGGTGGAGGACGTGTTTACCATCAGCGGCCGCGGCACCGTGGTCACGGGCCGCGTGGAGCGAGGCATCCTGCACGTGGGGGACCAGGTCGAGATCGTCGGCCTGAAGGAAACCCAGACGACGGTGGCCACCGGTGTCGAGATGTTCCGCAAGCTCCTCGACGAGGGCCAGGCCGGAGACAACATCGGTGTTCTCCTGCGTGGCATCAAGCGCGACGAGGTGGAGCGGGGCCAGGTTCTCGCCAAGCCCAAGACCGTCACGCCTCACACGAAGTTCAAGGCCGAGGCGTACATCCTGACCAAGGAAGAGGGCGGACGGCATACGCCGTTCTTCAACGGCTATCGGCCGCAGTTCTATTTCCGCACCACGGACGTTACCGGTGTCGCCACCCTGCCCGAGGGGACGGAAATGATCATGCCGGGCGATAACGTTCACATCGATGTCGACCTCATCACCCCCATCGCCATGGACGATGGCCTGCGCTTCGCCATTCGGGAAGGCGGCCGCACCGTGGGCGCGGGGGTCGTGACCGAGATCGTGCAGTAGGCGGAGGTGAAAGATGCGTGACCTGGTGGGGCTCGGCTGCGACGTTTGCAAACGCAAGAACTACACGACGACCAAGAACAAGAAGAAAACCACGGACAAGCTGGAGTTCAAGAAGTTCTGCGCTCACTGTCGCACCCATACGGTCCACAAGGAAATCCGGGTCTGAGTCAGCGGAGCCGGGTCAGTAGCTCCAATTGGTAGAGCACCGGACTCCAAATCCGGCTGTTGCAGGTTCGAGTCCTGCCTGACCCGCCAGTTCTTCGCCGCCGATGGAAAAACTGACCGATTCGTTCGCCTCCGTGGGGAGGCTGACAGACTTCGTGCGCGAGGCTTGGCAGGAGCTGAAGCGGGTCCATTGGCCCACGCGGCGGGAGACCTACGCCGCCACGGGCGTCGTCGTGCTGGTGGTGATCTTCTTCGCCATCTACCTGGGGCTGGTGGACATCCTGCTCTCGTACATGCGGCAATGGCTGATGCGTTGAGACAAGGCGTTGAGACGGGAAACCGGATAGCGATAGCCCATGGCAAAAAACTGGTACGTCGTCCACACGTTCGCCGGGTTCGAGCAAAAGGCCAAGACCGCCCTGGAAGAACGCGTCAAGGCGCTCGGGGACCACAAGGATTGGTTCGGCGAGATCCTGGTGCCGGCCGAGAAGGTCGTCGAACTGGTGAAGGGCAAGAAGCGGATGTCCTCCAGGAAGTTCTTTCCGGGGTACATCCTGGTGCACATGGAGATGAACGACGAGACCTGGCACGTGGTCAAGTCCACCCCCAAGGTCACCGGGTTCGTCGGCGGGAGCACGCAGCCGCCGTGGGTCAGCGAGGAGGAGGTGCGGAAGATCACCCAGCAGATGGAGGAAGGGGCGGTCCGTCCGCGGCCGCGGGTGGTCTTCTCCGTGGGCGAGAGCGTCAAGGTGATCGACGGACCCTTCTCCGAGTTCAACGGCGTGGTCGAGGAAGTCAAGCCGGACAAGGGCAAGCTGCGGGTGCTGATCAGCATCTTCGGGCGGGCGACTCCGGTGGAGCTGGATTTCATTCAGGTGGAGCGGAGCTAGCCCGCGGGCTTCGCCGGCAGTCGTAAGGAGTTCTGGCCATGGCCAAGAAGGTGATCGGCGAGATCAAGCTGCAAATTCCCGCCGGGCAGGCGAACCCGAGTCCCCCGGTGGGACCGGCGTTGGGCCAGCGGGGCGTGAACATCATGGAGTTCTGCAAGGCCTTCAACGCGGCCACGCAGAATCAGCCGGGGATGATCATTCCGGTCATCATCACGGTTTACGCCGACCGCACCTTCAGCTTCGTCACCAAGACGCCGCCGGCGGCGGTGCTGCTGAAGAAGGCGGCGGGACTCGAGAAGGGCGCCGGGGAGCCGGGCAAGGAGACCAAGGGGCAGGTGACCAAGGCGCAGGTGCGGGAGATCGCCCAGATCAAGATGGCCGACCTGACCAGCGCCAGCATCGAGGCCGCGATGAACACAGTCGAGGGCACCGCCAGGAGTCTCGGCCTCAAGGTCGTGTGATCCGCTGGAGAGCCGCCATGAAAACGAAGGGCAAGAAGTACCAGAGTGTCGCCGACAAGGTGGACCAGGCGCGCAAGTATCCGCTGGACGAAGGCATCCGGATCGTCAAGGAAACCGCCACGGCGAAGTTCGATGAGACGGTCGAGCTGTCCGTGCGGCTCGGGGTCGATCCGCGGCGTGCCGACCAGAACATCCGCGGTTCCGTGGGGCTGCCCCACGGGCTCGGCAAGCCCGTGCGCGTGCTCGCCTTCGCCAAGGGCGAGAAGGAGCGCGAAGCGCAGGAAGCGGGCGCGGAGTTCGTCGGCAACGACGACCTGATCAAGAAGATCACCGAGGGGTGGTTGGACTTCGACAAGGTGGTGGCCACGCCCGACATGATGGGCGCGGTCGGCCGCATCGGCAAGATCCTGGGGCCGCGCGGACTCATGCCCAATCCGCGCTCGGGCACCGTCGCCATGGAGATCGGCAGGGCGGTGACGGAGATCAAGGCCGGCCGGCTCGAATACCGGGTGGACAAGGCGGGCATCGTCCATCTGCCCATCGGCAAGGTGTCGTTCGAGGCCGACGCGCTGCTGGACAACGCCAAGGCCGTCGTCGGGGCGCTGGTCCGGGCCAAGCCCGCCGCCGCCAAGGGCACCTACATCAGGAGCATGGCCGTGGCCGCGACCATGGGACCCGGGGTCAGGATCGACCCCGCGGAAGTCCGCACCATGGCGATCTAGGCGATTGGAGAACAGCGTGGCTCGAGAGGAAAAGACGGCGGTCGTCGACGCGTTTCAGGAGAAGTTCAGGAGCGCCACCATGGCGGTGGTGACCGACTATCGCGGTTTGTCCGTGGGCAAGATGACGCAGCTCCGGAGCGACGTCCGGGAAGCGGCCGGGGAGTACAAGGTCGCCAAGAACAACCTGGTGCGGCTGGCCATCCGGGACACCGCGTACCAGGCACTCGAAGACTTGCTGACCGGCCCCAACGGCTGGGTGTTCGCCTACGACGACCCGGTCGGTCTGTCGAAGGCGCTGGTCAAGTTTGCCGAGGCGAACGAGGCGCTGACCATCAAGGGCGCGGTCCTCGACGGGACCCTGCTCGAGCCGGCGCAAGTCAAGGGTCTGGCCACGCTGCCGAGCCTGCCGGAGCTGCAAGCGCAGTTGCTGTCGTTGATGCAGGCTCCGGCGAGCCGGCTGTTGCGCACGATCCAGGAGCCGGGAAGCCAGCTTGTCCGTCTCCTTGACGCTCTCAAGGAAGGCAAGGAGTAAGGGGCAGGCATTTCAAGAGTTATCTCCATCTCTCCGTCATTCCCGCGAAAGCATGCCCTCGACGCCGATCGGGGGCGGGAATCCAGGGGTGGTGGGGCGGGGTCGTAGATCACGATAGCTGAAGGGGGAGCGCACCAATGGAAGTGAATCGGGAGCAAGTCAAGGACTTCATCAAGAACATGTCTTTGATGGAGGCCGCGAGTCTGGTCAAGGAGTTGGAAGAGGAGCTCGGGGTGAGCGCGGCGGCTCCGGTGGCCATGGCCGCGGCGCCGGCGGCGGCCGCCGAAGTCGAGGAAAAGACCGAGTTCGACGCGGTGCTGACCAGTTCCGGCGAGAAGAAGATCCAGGTCATCAAGGTGGTCCGGGAGATCACCGGCCTGGGCCTGAAGGAGGCCAAGGACCTCGTGGACGGGGCGCCGAAGAACGTCAAGGAAGGCGTGTCGAAGGACGAGGCCGAAGAGATCAAGACGAAGATCGAGGAGGTCGGAGGCAGCGTCGAGGTCAAGTAGCAACGTATTCTTCGGGAACGGCCCGGCGACACGTTGCCGGGCGCCGTTTGTCAGGGTCGAGCGAAAGGGGAGCCCATGCCGGTCCAGGTGGCCAACAATGTGAGATTGCGCCGGGATTTCGGGCGGATCAAGAAGATCATCGATCTTCCTTACCTCATCGAGATCCAGAAGAACTCCTACGACCTTTTTCTGCAGCGGGACGTTCCGGAAGACCAGCGCCAGGACATCGGTCTGCAGGCGGTCTTCAAGTCCGTTTTCCCCATCAAGGACTTCAACGACACCGCTTCCCTGGAGTACGTCAACTACTCGCTGGGGGAGCCCAAGTACGACGTGGACGAGTGCCACGAGCGCGGCATGAACTTCGCCGCGCCCCTCAAGGTCACGGTGCAGCTCGTGCTATGGGACGTCGATGCCCAGACCGGCGCGCGCAGCATCCGTAACGTCAAGGAGCAGGAAGTCTACTTCGGTGAGGTGCCGTTGATGACGCGCAACGGCACGTTCATGATCAACGGCACCGAGCGCGTCATCGTGAGCCAGCTCCACCGCTCTCCCGGAGTCTTCTTCGAGCACGACAAGGGCAAGACCCACGCCAGCGGCAAGTTCCTCTACTCGGCCCGGGTCATCCCCTACCGGGGCTCCTGGCTCGACTTCGAGTTCGACCCGCGGGACATCCTCTTCGTGCGCATCGACCGCCGCCGGAAGTTCCACGTCACGGTTCTGCTGCGCGCCTTGGGAATGCAGCCCGAGGAGCTTCTCAACTACTTCTACAAGACCGACACGGTGGTGTGTGATGCCGAGCGCCCGATGCTCGACGTCAAGCCGCGCCAGCTCGCGGGGCTCAGGGCCACCCGCGACGTCAGGGATCCCGAGTCCAACAACCTGATCGTGCGCGAGGGCCGCCGCTTCACGCGCGCGGTCTTGCGCCAGTTGGACAACGCCGGCATCCGCCAGATCCCCATCGCCTGGGAAGATGTCCTGGGACGGGTGGCGGCTCACGATGTCGTCGACCCCGAGACCAACCACGTCATCGTCGAGTGCAACGAAGCCGTCACCGAGGAGAAGCTGGACCAGCTCCGGGACAGCGGCGTGAAGCGGCTGGAGCTGTTCTTTCTCGATGACGCGGATACGGGGCCGTACCTGCGCAATACGCTCCTGCAGGACAAGATGCAGTCCTGCGACGACGCGTTGCTGGAGATCTATCGGCGCCTGCGGCCCGGCGATCCCCCGACCATGGAGACCGCCACGACCTTCTTCAACAACCTGTTCTTCAGCCCGGAACGCTACGACCTGTCGAGGGTCGGGAGGCTGAAGCTCAATCACCGGCTCAAGCTGGACGTGCCTCTGGAGCACGGAGCGCTGCGCAAGGAAGACATCCTCGAGGTCGTCCGCTACCTGATCACCCTGAGGAACGGCAACGGCTCGGTGGACGACATCGACCACCTGGGGAACCGCCGCGTGAGGCCGGTGGGCGAGTTGGTGGAGAACCATTTCCGCGTCGGGCTGGTGCGGATGGAGCGGGCCATCAAGGAGAAGATGAGCCTCCAGGACATCGACACGCTCATGCCGCAGGAGCTGATCAACCACAAGCCGGTGTCCGCGGCGTTGAAGGAGTTCTTCGGCTCGAGCCAGTTGTCGCAGTTCCTGGACCAGACCAACCCGCTGTCCGAGATTACCCACAAGCGGCGGCTGTCGGCGCTCGGCCCCGGCGGGTTGACCCGGGAGCGGGCGGGTTTCGAGGTACGCGACGTCCATCCCACGCACTACGGCCGGGTGTGCCCCATCGAGACGCCGGAAGGACCCAACATCGGCCTCATCGCCTCCCTGTCCACCTATGCGCGGGTGAACGAGTTCGGCTTCATCGAGACGCCCTACCGGGAGGTGGGGGACGGCAAGGTCACCGACCGCATCCACTACCTTTCCGCCCTGGAGGAAGAGGACCACGTCATCGCCCAGGCCAATGCGGCCCTCGACGACGAGGGCGGGTTCACCCAGGACCTGGTGTCCGCGCGCAAGGCGGGCGAGTTCGTGATGGCCCGTCCGGAAGACGTCAACTTCATGGACGTGTCGCCCAACCAGCTCGTGAGCGTGGCGGCCTCGCTGATCCCGTTCCTCGAGCACGATGACGCCAACCGGGCCCTGATGGGCTCCAACATGCAGCGCCAGGCCGTGCCCCTGCTCCGTACGGAGGCGCCGCTGGTGGGTACGGGAATGGAGCGCGTCGTCGCCCGCGACTCCGGCGCCACGGTGGTGTCCGAGCGCGGCGGCGTCGTCGAGAGCGTCGACTCCACGCGCATCGTCATCAAGGCGGATACCCCCTCCGGCGCCTATGCCGACACGGGGGTGGACATCTACGGTCTGGTCAAGTACCAGCGCTCCAACCAGAACACCTGCATCAACCAGCGCCCCATCGTCCGTGTCGGCGATCACGTCGGCGAAGGGGACGTGGTCGCGGACGGGCCTTCCACCGAGATCGGAGAGCTCGCCCTGGGACGGAACCTGCTCGTGGCGCTGATGCCCTGGGGCGGCTACAACTTCGAGGACTCCATCCTGATCAGCGAGCGCGTGGTCAAGGAGGACATCTACACTTCGGTGCACATCGAGGAGTTCGAGTGCGTCTCCCGGGACACGAAGCTGGGGCCGGAGGAGATCACCCGGGACATCCCCAACGCGGGCGACGAGGCCCTCGCGGACCTGGACGAGAGCGGGGTGATCCGCATCGGCGCGGAGGTCAAGCCCGGCGACGTGCTCGTGGGCAAGATCACCCCCAAGGGGGAGACCCAGCTCTCGCCGGAGGAAAAGCTGCTGCGCGCGATCTTCGGCGAGAAGGCGGGAGAGGTGCGGGACTCGTCGCTCAAGGTTCCTCCCGGCGTCGAGGGCACGGTCATCAACGTGCGCATCTTCTCGCGCAAGGGCATGCCCAAGGACGAACGCACCCTGCTCATCGAGAACGAGGAGGTGGCGCGCCTCGGCAAGGACCAGCACGACCAGATCCGCATTGTCCAGGAGAACGCGGTCAAGCGCCTGAAGGAGTTGCTGGTGGGCCGCCGTGCCGGCGCGCGCCTGACCGATGAGAACCGGAAGGTGCTGATCGCCAAGGGAGACGAGCTGACGGAGGAGTTGCTGCAGAGCATTCCTCTCTCCTTCCTGGCGGACCTCAAGCTGGAGGACCCGGAGCTGGAGAGCGAGGCGGGCCGCATCATCGCGAGCACGTCGGCTCAGGTGGACTCTCTCAAGATGCGCTTCGAGGACAAGATCAGCCGCATCACCAGCGGAGACGATCTGCCTCCGGGCATGATCAAGATGGTCAAGGTCCTCGTCGCCATCAAGCGCAAGCTGCAGGTGGGCGACAAGATGGCCGGACGCCACGGCAACAAGGGCGTGATCTCGTGCATCCTGGCCGAAGAGGACATGCCGTATCTGGAGGACGGGACCCCGGTGGACATGGTGCTGAACCCCCTGGGGGTTCCCTCCCGCATGAACGTCGGGCAGATCCTGGAAGCCCATCTAGGCTGGGCCGCGCGCAGCCTCGGGCGCCAGATCGACGTGCTGCTCGACCAGAAGTCGTCCGAGCTCGCGGTCCGGCTGAAGGATTGCCTTGGCCAGGACGAGTCGGACAAGGTCGCCCTCGATTCCCTTCCGGGAACCGACGTACGCCGTCTGGCGGACAAGTACCGCCAAGGCGTTCATCTGGCCTCGCCCGTGTTCGACGGCGCGCGCGAGGGCGAGATCTTCAACCTCCTGAAGAAGGCGGACCTGCCGGTGACGGGCCAGGTCACGCTGTACGACGGGCGCAACGGCGAGCCTTTCGACGAAAAGGTGACCGTGGGCGTCATGTACATGATGAAGCTGCACCACTTGGTGGACGACAAGATCCACGCGCGTTCCACCGGCCCGTACTCGCTGGTGACCCAGCAGCCGTTGGGCGGCAAGGCCCAGTTCGGCGGGCAGCGGCTGGGGGAGATGGAGGTCTGGGCCCTGGAAGCGTACGGGGCCGCCTACACGCTGCAGGAAATGCTGACGGTCAAGTCCGACGACGTGGCCGGGCGCACGCGCATGTACGAGGGCATCTTCAAGGGCGATCACTTTCTCGAGCCGGGCTTGCCGGAATCCTTCAATGTCATGGTCAAGGAACTGCAGAGTCTGTGCCTCGACCTGGAGTTGGTGGAGTAAGGAGGCGTCATGGAAGAAGTATACAGTCTCTTCGAGAAACCCAAGAACCCGCTCAGCTTCCAGGGAATCAAGATTGCCCTCGCCTCCCCGGAGAAGATCCGGTCGTGGTCCCACGGCGAGGTGCGCAAGTCGGAGACCATCAACTACCGGACCTTCAAGCCGGAGCGCGACGGTCTGTTCTGCGCCAAGATCTTCGGCCCCACCAAGGACTACGAGTGCAACTGCGGCAAGTACAAGCGCATGCGCCATCGTGGGGTGGTGTGCGAGAAATGCGGCGTGGAGGTGATCCAGTCGAAGGTGCGCCGCGAGCGCATGGGGCACATCGAGCTGGCCACGCCGGTCGCCCACATCTGGTTCCTCAAGAGCCTGCCGAGCCGCATCGGCGCCTTGCTGGACCTGTCGCTCAAGGACCTGGAGAAGGTCCTCTACTTCGAGTCCTACGTCGTGCTGGACCCGGGCTCCACCAAGCTCCAGTACAAGGAGTTGCTGACGGAGGCCCGCTACCGCAAGGCGCTGGAGGAATACGGCTCCGACTTCACCGCGCAGATGGGGGCCGAGGCGATCCGCGAGCTCCTGGGCCACATCAACGTCGAGGAGCTGTCCGGGGAGCTCAAGGCCGAGCTCAGGGACGCCAATTCGGAGGTCAAGCGCAAAAAGCTGGCCAAGCGGCTCAAGGTCCTCAGCGCTTTCCGCAGCTCCAAGAACCGCCCGGAGTGGATGATCCTGGAGGTGATTCCGATCATACCTCCGGACCTGCGTCCTCTCGTTCCGCTGGACGGCGGCCGTTTCGCCACCTCCGATCTGAACGACCTCTACCGCAGGGTGATCAACCGCAACAACCGGCTCAAGCGCCTCATGGAGCTGAACGCGCCCGACATCATCATCCGCAACGAGAAGCGCATGCTGCAGGAGGCGGCGGACGCCCTGTTCGACAACGGACGGAGGGGCCGGGCCATCACCGGGCCCAACCGGCGGCCGCTCAAGTCGCTCAGCGACATGCTCAAGGGCAAGACCGGCCGGTTCCGCCAGAACCTGCTGGGCAAGCGCGTGGACTACTCGGGCCGCTCGGTCATCGTCGTCGGTCCCGAGCTGCGGCTGCACCAGTGCGGCCTGCCGAAGAAGATGGCCCTGGAGCTGTTCAAGCCCTTCATCTACAACAAGCTGGAGGAACGGGGCTACGTCACCACCATCAAGAGCGCCAAGAAGGCCGTGGAAAAGGAGCGCCCGGAGGTCTGGGACATCCTGGACGACGTGATCAAGGAGCACCCGGTGCTGCTCAACCGCGCGCCGACGCTGCACCGGCTGGGCATCCAGGCGTTCGAGCCCGTGCTGATCGAAGGCAAGGCGGTCCAGTTGCATCCGCTGGTGTGCGCCGCCTACAACGCGGACTTCGACGGCGACCAGATGGCCGTCCACGTGCCGTTGTCGGTGGAGGCGCAGGTGGAGGCGCGCGCCTTGATGATGTCCACCAACAACATCCTCTCGCCGGCCAACGGCAAGCCCATCATCGTGCCCTCGCAGGACATCGTCCTGGGCCTCTACTACCTCACGCGCGAGCGGCCCAACGTCAAGGGCGTGGGCCGGGTGCTGGCGAGCCCGGCGGAGGTCCGCATCGCCTACGATCAGGGCGAGGTGCACCTCCAGGCGCGGATTCGCGTGCGTATCGAAGGCCAGATGTACGATTCCACGGTGGGGCGCGTGCTGCTCTACGAGATCGTGCCGCCGCAGATTCCGTTCCGTGAAGTCAACCACGTGATGAAGAAGAAGGAGCTGGGCAATCTCATCGACTTGAGCTACCGGCTCGCGGGCAACAAGGCCACGGTCATCTTCGCCGACAAGCTCAAGGACACGGGCTACGGCTACGCCACCAAGGCGGGCGCGTCCATCGCGCTCAAGGACATGGTGATCCCGGCCAGCAAGGAGCGGCTGCTGAAGCAGGCGTACGGCAGCGTCCAGGAGATCGACGAGCAGTACAACAACGGCCTCATCACCGACGGCGAGCGCTACAACAAGGTCGTGGACATATGGGCGGAGGTCACCGACCGGATATCCGACGAGATGCTGCGCGACCTCGGGACGGAGACCGTCACGGATGAAGATGGCCGCACCATGCGGGTGCCCAACTTCAACCCGATCTTCATGATGGCGGACTCGGGCGCGCGCGGCAGCGCGCAGCAGATCCGGCAGCTTGCCGGAATGCGCGGCCTGATGGCGAAACCCTCCGGGGAGATCATCGAGACGCCCATTACCGCCAACTTCCGCGAGGGGCTGACGGTCCTGCAGTACTTCATCTCCACCCACGGAGCCCGCAAGGGACTCGCGGACACCGCCCTCAAGACCGCCAATTCGGGGTACCTGACGCGGCGGCTCGTGGACGTGGCGCAGGACGCCATCATCACCTCGGATAACTGCGGCACCCTGGACGGCATCGAGATGGCCCCCCTCATGGAGGGCGGCGAGGTGATCGAGCCCCTGGGCGACCGCGTCCTGGGGCGGGTGGCGCTCGAGGATATCAAGGACCCGTTCAGCGGCGACGTCATCGTCAAGGCGAACCAGGAGATCGACGAGGCCCTGGTGCAGCGCATCGAGGACGCGGGCCTGGAGCGCATCTGGATACGCTCGGTGCTGACCTGCCAGTCCAAGAAGGGCGTGTGCGTGATGTGCTACGGCCGCGATCTCGCCCGGGGCGAGATGGTGAACGCCGGCGAGGCCATCGGCGTCATCGCGGCGCAGTCCATCGGCGAGCCCGGCACCCAGCTCACCATGCGCACCTTCCACATCGGCGGCACCGCGAGCCGGCGCGCCGAGCAGACCACCCTGGAGCCGCGCACGGACGGTTACGTGAAGCTCATCAACGTCAGCACCGTCACGGACCGGGACGGCGAGCTGGTGGTCATGAACCGGAACGGCGAGATCGCCATCGTCGACTACCCCGAAGGCTCGGACAAGTCCCGGGAGCGGGAGCGGGAGCGTTACCCGCTGGTCTACGGCGCCAAGCTCAAGAAACCCGACGGTGACGCGGTGCAGGCGGGCGAGCTGCTGGCGGAGTGGGACCCGTACACGATCCCCATCATCACCGAGATCTCCGGTTCCGTGAAGTTCGGCGACATCCTCGAAGGGACCACCATGGAGGAGAAGGTGGACGAGCGCACCGGTCTCTCCACCAAGGTCATCGTGGACTTCAAGGACATCGACAAGCGCCCGCGCGTTTCCATCAAGGACGACGCCGGCAAGACGCTCCGGCTCCCGAACAACGCGGAAGCGCGCTACATGCTGCCGGTGGGCGCCCACATCAACGTCGCCGAGCATCAGGAGGTGACCGCGGGCGACGTGCTGGCGAAGATCCCGCGGGAGACCACCAAGACCAAGGACATCACCGGCGGACTGCCGCGGGTGGCTGAGCTGTTCGAGGCCAGGAAGCCCAAGGAGTTCGCGGTCATCAGCGAGATCGACGGCGTCGTGTCCTTCGGCCGCGACACCAAGGGAAAGCGCAAGGTCGTGGTCACGCCCGACATCGGCGAGCCGCGCGAGTACCTGATTTCCAAGGGGAAACACATCAGCGTGCACGAGGGCGACCGGGTGCGCGCGGGCGAGGCGCTGATGCAGGGCTCCTCCAATCCGCACGACATCCTGGGGATCCTCGGGGAGAAGGCGCTGGCCAAGTACCTCGTGGACGAGATCCAGGAGATCTACCGGCTGCAGGGCGTGCGCATCAATGACAAGCACATCGAGGTCATCGTCAAGCAGATGCTCCGGCGCGTACGCATCAAGGAGAGCGGCGACAGCGAGTTCCTGGTGGGCGATCAGGTGGAGAAGTGGCGCTTCGAGGAAGAGAACCAGCGCGTGCTGGCGGAAAGCGGCAAGCCGGCGGTGGCGGAGCCGCTTCTTCTGGGGATCACCAAGGCGTCGCTGTCCACCGGCAGCTTCATCTCGGCGGCCTCGTTCCAGGAAACCACCAAGGTCCTGACGGAGGCGGCCATCAACGGCCGGCTCGATCCGCTTTCCGGGCTGAAGGAAAACGTGATCATGGGGAAGCTGATTCCGGCGGGCACCGGTCTGGCCGAGTACAACGCCCTGAGCATCGAATCCGACGAGGAACTGGAGGAGATCGACGTCTCCGAAGTGGAAGTGGCCTGATAGTTGACAACTTACGGAAGTTCCGATAAAATCGGCGGTTTATTGCAGGTGGCCTGACCACCACGGGAAACGTGTATGCCTACGATCAATCAGTTGGTGCGCAAGGGGCGCGAGATTCAGAGAAAGAAGAATACGGCCCCGGCGCTGCAGGGGTGCCCGCAGAAGCGGGGCGTGTGCACGCGCGTCTACACCTCGACCCCGAAAAAGCCCAACTCGGCGCTGCGCAAGGTCGCCCGCGTGCGGTTGACCAACGGCAGCGAAGTGACGTCCTACATTCCCGGCATGGGGCACAACCTCCAGGAACACTCCGTGGTCTTGATCAGGGGAGGCCGGGTGAAGGACCTTCCGGGCGTGCGCTACCACATCATCCGCGGAGCGCTGGACTCCATCGGGGTCCAGGAGCGCCGTCAGGGCCGCTCGAAGTACGGGGCCAAGAGGCCGAAGTAGAGACATGCCGCGCAAGGGTGAAATAAAGCGGAGAGAGCTGCTGCCCGATCCCAAGTACGGGGACAAGCTCGTCACGAAGTTCGTCAACAACATGATGAACCGGGGCAAGAAGAGCACCGCCGAGGGCATCCTGTACCGTTCGCTGGACATCATCGCGGACAAGGCCAAGACGGAGCCGCTGGGAGTGTTCAAGCGGGCGGTGGACAACACCAAGCCGATGGTGGAAGTCCGGTCGCGGCGGGTGGGCGGCGCTACCTACCAGGTGCCGGTGGAGGTGCGTCCGGACCGGCGGCTGTCCCTCAGCCTGCGCTGGCTCATCAGCGCCGCCAGGGCTCGGAGCGAGAAGTCCATGGACGAGAAGCTCGCCGCCGAGTTGATGGACGCGGCCAACCAGCGCGGAAACGCCGTCAAGAAGAAGGAAGACACCCACAGGATGGCGGAGGCGAACCGCGCGTTCGCCCATTACCGCTGGTAGCCACCAGAACAGACATCGTCAGTGAAGGAGGCGGTTGAACCGCCTCCTTTTTTTGCCGTCGTCCAGAAGACGCCAACGACCATGAGCAGACAGATACCACTCGACCGGACCCGCAACATCGGGATCATGGCCCACATCGATGCCGGCAAGACCACCACGACGGAACGCGTGTTGTTCTACACCGGCATCAACTACAAGCTGGGGGAAGTGCACGACGGCACCGCGACCATGGACTGGATGGTCCAGGAGCAGGAGCGCGGGATCACCATCACGTCCGCGGCCACCACTTGTCACTGGCGCGACCACCGGATCAACATCATCGACACCCCCGGCCACGTGGACTTCACCATCGAGGTGGAGCGTTCGTTGCGGGTGCTGGACGGAGCCATCGCGGTGTTCTGCTCGGTGGGTGGGGTGGAGCCCCAGACCGAAACCGTGTGGCGGCAGGCGGACAAGTACGGCGTCCCGCGGATCGCGTACATCAACAAGATGGACCGCGTCGGCGCCGACTATTTCCGGGTGGTGAAGATGATCGAGGACCGGCTCGGAGCCCGGCCGCTGATCATCCAGCTTCCGGTGGGAGCGGAAGACCACTTTCAGGGGGTGGTGGACCTGGTGCGGATGAAGGCCCTGCTCTGGGACAACGAGAATCTCGGCGCCAGCTACCGGGAAGCACCCATACCGGAGGAGTTGCGCGCCCAGGCGGACGACTACCGCGATCTTCTGTTGGAGACGCTGTCCGATTGCGACGAAGACATCATGACCGCCTATCTCCAGGGCGAGGAGATCTCCGAGGAGCGGCTGGTCCGGGCCATTCGCGGCGCCGGGCTGAAGCTGGACATCGTCCCGGTGCTGTGCGGCGCGGCCTTCCGCAACAAGGGGGTGCAGCCCTTGCTGGACGCGGTCATCGACTACCTCCCCTCGCCGCTGGACGTGCCGCCGATCCAGGGGACCGTTCCCGGCCGTGGCGACGAAGCCGTGCGCGAAACCTCCGACGACGCTCCGTTCGCCGCCCTGGCATTCAAGATCATGGCCGATCCGTTCGTGGGGTCGTTGACCTTCTTTCGGGTCTATTCCGGGACCCGGAGTTCCGGGGCGTTCGTCTACAATGCCTCCACCGGCCAGCGGGAGCGTCTCGGCCGCATTCTCAAGATGCACGCCAACAAGCGCGAGGAGATCGACGAGGTCTGCGCCGGGGACATCGCCGCCGCCGTCGGGCTGCGCAGCGCCAAGACCGGCGACACGCTGTGCGACGAAGCCAACCCCATCCTCCTCGAATCCATCGATTTCCCCGACCCCGTCATCGCCATCGCCATCGAACCCAAGTCCCGCGACGACCAGGAAAAGCTGGCCACCTCCCTGCAGAAGCTGGCCAAGGAGGATCCGTCCTTCCGGGTGAGCGTCGACCAGGAGACCGGCCAGACCCTGATCTCGGGGATGGGCGAGCTGCATCTCGAAGTGATCGTCGACCGGCTGCTGCGGGAGTTCAAGGTGGACGCCAACGTGGGCAAGCCCCAGGTGGCGTACAAGGAGACGATCCGCCGCGCGGTGGAGCAGGAGGGCCGGTTCGTGCGGCAGTCGGGCGGCCGCGGGCAGTTCGGCCACGTGTTCCTGCGCATGGAGCCCCAGCCCACGGGCAGCGGGTCCGAGTTCGTCAGTGCCATCAAGGGCGGCGTCATTCCCCAGGAGTATATCCCCGCGGTCGAGAACGGCGTCGTCCAGGCCATGAGCAACGGCGGCCTGGTGGGATATCCGGTGGTGGACGTGAAGGTCACGCTGCTCGACGGCAGCTACCACGAGGTGGACTCTTCGGAGATGGCGTTCACCATCGCCGGCTCCATGGCGTTCAAGGAGGGGCTGCGCAAGGCCTTGCCGGTGCTGCTGGAACCGGTGATGGACGTGGAGGTGGTGGTGCCGGAGGAGTTCATGGGCGACGTGATCGGCGACATCAGCTCGCGCCGGGGAAAGGTCCTGGGAATGACCTCCAAGGGAAACTCCCAGGTGATCGAGGCGCGCGTGCCGCTGTCGCGGATGTTCGGCTACGCGACCGATTTGCGGTCGCGGACCCAGGGCCGGGCGACCTACACGATGCAGTTCTCGCGCTACGAGGAAGTGCCCGAAGGCGTGATGGACGACCGGGCCGGCCGGGAGGCGCGCGCCTGACGCGGCCGTGCCACGCGATGCGACAGGGGTGAGGGCGTGAACGAAAAAATCCGTATTCGGCTCAAGGCCTACGACTATCGGGTCCTGGACCAGTCCGTGGGGGAGATCGTCGAGACCGTCAAGCGGACGGGCGGCCGGGTCGCCGGTCCCATCCCGCTGCCGACGCGCATCGAGAGGTTCACGGTGAACCGATCGCCGCACGTGGACAAGAAGTCACGCGAGCAGTTCGAAATGCGCACGCACAAGCGGCTTCTCGACATCCTCGAACCCACCCAGCAGACCATCGACGCCTTGGGCAAGCTCGACCTGGCCGCGGGCGTCGACGTGGAGATCAAGCTTCAATAGGGTCACGAATATGATGGGTCTCATGGGAACAAAGATCGGCATGAGCCAGGTCTTCGACGACACGGGCAACGTGATCCCCGTGACCGTGGTGGAGACCGGCCCGTGCGTGGTGGTGCAGAAGAAGGACGTCGCCAGGGACGGATACAACGCGCTGCAGCTTGGCTTCGGCAGGCAGAAGAACCAGCGGGTGAACCGCCCTCTGCGCGGCCACATGGCCAAGGCGGAGAAGGGTTCCTTCCGGTTCCTGCGCGAGTTCCGGGTGGACGACGTCTCGGGCTACGAGGTGGGCCAGGAGCTCACGGTGACGGATCTCGCCGGGCCCGGAGACCTGGTGGACGTCACCGGCACCTCCAAGGGGCGCGGCTTCTCGGGGGTCATGAAGCGGTGGGACTTCCGCGGTGTCTCCCGCACCCACGGCACCCACGAGTATTTTCGCCACGGCGGCTCCATCGGCGCCTGCGCCTATCCCGGGAAGGTGTTCAAGGGAAAGCGGATGGCGGGGCACTGGGGCAACGAGAGGGTGTCGGTGCAGAACCTGCGGGTGGTGGGCGTGCGTCCCGAGCAGAACCTTCTCCTGGTGAAGGGCGCCGTACCCGGCGCCAACGGCGGGATGGTCCTCATCCGCCGCGCGGTCAAGGGATAGGGGCATGGAACTGCGCCGCATCGAGCCCGAGCTGCCGCAAGCCATCTTCGGCGTGCCGGTTCGCCCCCACCTGTTGCACCAGGCGGTGGTCATGCAGTTGAACAACCGGCGCGCCGGCACGGCCTCCACCAAGACCCGCGGCAAGGTGCAGGGGAGCGGCAGGAAACCCTGGCGCCAGAAGGGCTCGGGAAGAGCCCGCGCCGGCAGCGTGCGCTCGCCCATCTGGGTCGGCGGCGGCACCGTGTTCGGTCCTCTGCCGCGGGACTATTCGTACCGCATCCCGAAATCGGCACGCCGCCAGGCGCTGCTCTCGGCCCTCAGCCTGAAGTCCTCGGAAGGGAAGGTCGTGGTGGTGGAGACGCCGGACGTGCCGGAGATCAAGACCCGGCTCATGGCCGAGGCCGTGGCCGCGCTGGGGGTTGAAAACGCGCTGATCGTCATCGCGGAAAGGGACGACCGCATCGAGTTGTCGGCGCGCAACCTGCCGCGCGTCAAGGTCTTGAGGGCGGAGGGGCTGAACGTCTACGACCTGCTCCGGTTCGAGCACCTGGTGCTGACCCGGGACGCGCTCGGGAAGATCGAAGAGAGGTTGTCGCAATGAGAGGCGTTCGCGATGCCGTTCTCGGGCCGCTGATCTCCGAAAAGGGCTCGATGCTGGCCGAGTCGACCAACCAGGTGATCTTCAAGGTCCGGCCGGATGCCAACAAGATCGAGATCCGGCAGCAGGTGGAGCGGCTGTTCAAGGTGACGGTGCTGGACGTGCGCACCGCGCGCTATCTGGGCAAGATGCGCCGCGTGGGCAGGAACACCGGACGGCTGCCGTTGTGGAAGAAGGCATACGTGACCCTCAAGGAGGGTGACCGCATCGACTTCTTCGGTGTCGGTTAAGGATGGGGTCGTAGTCCATGTCCATCAAGAACCACCGCCCGACTTCTCCCGGGCGCCGTTTCGCTTCCGGCTTCGGGTTCGACGAGGTCACCAAGGATGCGCCGCACAAGCCGTTGTTGCGCCCGCTCCGGGGACACGGCGGACGGAACAACACCGGCCGCATCACCAAGGATCATCGCGGCGGCGGGCACAAGCGGCGCTACCGCTTCATCGACTTCAAGCGCGACAAGAAGGGCGTGCCGGGCCGGGTCGAGGCCATCGAGTACGATCCGAACCGCTCGGCCCTGGTGGCGCTCATCTGCTACCTCGACGGCGAGCGGCGCTACATTCTCGCGCCCGAAAAGCTCAGGGTCGGCGGCCGGATCATCGCCGGAGACCAGGACATCGACATTCAGCCGGGCAACTCCCTGCCGCTGAAGAACATCCCCACCGGCACCCTGGTGCACAACGTGGAGCTCAAGGCCGGCAAGGGCGGACAGATCGTGCGCAGCGCGGGAGCCTCCGCCCAGGTGATGGCCAAGGAGGGCTCCTACACGCTGCTCAAGCTCCCGTCCGGGGAGCTGCGCAACGTCCGCTCCGAGTGCCGCGCCACCGTGGGCGAGGTGGGCAACAGCGAGTTCGAGAACATCACCTACGGCAAGGCGGGCCGCTCGCGCTGGCTGGGACGCCGGCCGGTGACCCGGGGCATCGCCAAGAACCCCGTGGACCATCCCCACGGCGGCGGCGAGGGCCAGTCCAAGGGCAACCATCCCCAGACTCCCTGGGGCAAGCCCACCAAGGGTTACCGGACCCGCGGCGTCAAGCCCTCGGACAAGTACATCGTGAAGCGCAGAAAGGGACAGTAGGCATGGCGCGTTCGATCAAGAAGGGTCCTTTCGTGGACGACCACCTGATGCGCAAGATCGAGGAGATGAACCGCGCCCAGGCGCGCCGGGTGGTCAAGACGTGGTCGCGGCGCTCCACCATCACCCCGGACATGATCGGCCACACCATCGCGGTCCACAACGGGCGCAAGTTTCTCCCGGTGTTCGTGACCGAGGACATGGTCGGCCACAAGCTCGGAGAGTTCTCGCCCACGCGCACGTTTCACAGTCACGCAGGCGACCGCCGGGGCGACGCCAGGGGCGTGAGGAGATAGGCGATGGAGGCGCGCGCTGTCACGAAGTTCGCCCGGGTCTCGCCCCGCAAGATGCGGCTGGTGGTGGACCAGGTTCGCGGCCGGTCCGTCGAGGACGCGCTGACGATCCTCAAGTTCGTGCCCAAGGGCTGCGCCGGCATCGTCGCCAAGACCCTGCGTTCCGCGGTGGCCAACGCCGAGAACACGCAGAGCGTCGACGTCGACCTCTTGTACGTCAAGACCGCCGAAGTCGGACAGGGGGGTATGTGGAAACGCTTCATGCCGCGCGGAATGGGCCGCGCCAACCGGATTCGCAAGCGCCTGAGCCATTTGACCGTCGTGGTGGATGAAAGGGTCTGAGGATGGGACAGAAAACGCACCCCAAGGTCTTCCGCATGCGTGTGATCGAGTCGTGGGACTCGAAGTGGTACGCCGGACACGACTACCCCGAGCTGCTGCACGAGGACCTCAAGATCAAGCAGTTTCTCAAGGGACGGCTGCACCACGCGGGCATCTCGAAGATCGAGATCGAGCGCGCCACCAACAAGGCCAAGATCAACATCCACACGGCGCGTCCGGGCATCGTCATCGGCAAGAAGGGCGCGGAGATCGAGAAGCTCAAGGAAGAGCTGGCCAAGCTCTCGCCGCGGGAGGTGTTCATCAACATCCACGAGGTGCGCCGGCCCGATCTCGACGCGCAGTTGGTGGCGGAGAACGTCGCGCTGCAGCTTGAGCGCCGCGTGGCGTTCCGGCGCGCCATGAAGGAGAGCGTTTCGCGCGCCTTGCGCATGGGCGCGCAAGGGATCCGCATCCAGTGCGGCGGCCGCCTGGGCGGACAGGAGATCGCGCGCACGGAATGGTACCGGGAAGGGCGCGTGCCGCTGCATACCCTGCGCGCCGACGTGAGTTACGGCCTGGCCGAGGCGAAGACCACCTATGGAGTCATCGGCGTCAAGGCGTGGATCTTCCGGGGCGAGATCCTGACGAAGCAGGAAGAGCAGCAGAAGGCATCCCTGGGATTATAGGGGCGTGAAATCATGCTTGAGCCGAAGAAGGTCAAATACCGGAAGATACAGAAGGGGCGCAGGGGCGGATCCGCCGGGCGCGGGTCGGAGCTGTCCTTCGGCGACTACGGCCTGAAATCCGTCGACCGTGGTTACGTCACGGCGCGCCAGATCGAGGCCGCGCGAATCGCGCTGACCCGCTACCTGAAGCGGCACGGCAAGGTGTGGATCCGGGTGTTCCCGGACAAGCCCATCACCAAGAAACCCGCCGAGGTGCGCATGGGCAAGGGCAAGGGCCCGCTGCATGCGTGGGTGGCCGTGGTCAAGCCAGGGAAACTCTTGTTCGAGATGGAAGGGGTTCAGCGGGACGACGCCAGGGAAGCGTTCCGCCTGGCCTCGCGCAAGCTCGGCCTGGCCACCGCGTTCGTGGAACGTTGAGCTTGGGAGAGAAAGTCAATGGACGCCAAGGCAATGCGGGACATGGGTCTCGACGAGTTGCAGCAGAAGCGCGCGGAGTTCAAGGACGAGATCTTTCACCTGACCTTGCGGCGCGCCACGGGGCAGTTGGAGAGCCCCATGAAGCTGCGCCAGTCGCGCCGCGACTTGGCGCGCCTGGAGACGATCATCGGAGAGCTCCGGCGGGCCGCGGAGCGGAAAGCCGCGGCGCAGAAAGACGATCATGAGTGAGCGTGGTGTCACCAAGCAGCGTGAGGGCGTCGTCAGAACGGACCGCATGGCCAAGACCGTGGTGGTGGAGCTGGAGCGGATCGTCCTGCATGCGCGGTACAAGAAATACCTCCGGCGCCGGACCCGGGTGAAGGCCCACGACGAGCGCGACGAGTGCCGGGTGGGCGATCGGGTCCTGATCACCGAGTGCCGGCCCCTCAGCCGCGAGAAGCGCTGGCGCGTGAGCCGGGTCCTGAACCGTGCGGTGACGGGCGCGGCGGCGGACTGACACAAAACACAGAGGTCGAGGCGATGATACAAGTGGGGACGGTGCTGGACGTGGCGGACAACTCGGGCGCCCGGCGGGTACAGTGCATCAAGGTGCTCGGCGGGACAAGGCGGAAGTACGCCTCCGTCGGGGATGTCATCGTCGTGTCCGTCAAGGAGGCGATGCCCAATTCCAAGGTGCCCAAGGGCCACGTGGCCAGAGCGGTGGTGGTGCGGACCGCGAAGGAGCTCAGCCGCGTGGACGGCTCCTACATTCGCTTCGACAACAACTCGGCGGTCCTGATCGACAACCAGAAGGAGCCGGTGGGCACGCGCATCTTCGGTCCGGTTGCACGGGAGCTGCGCGCGAAACGCTTCATGAAGATCGTCTCGCTGGCCCCGGAGGTCTTGTAGCGATGAGCCTGTTCGTCCGCAAAGATGACACCGTGATGGTGGTGACCGGCAGGGAGCGGGGGAAGACCGGCAAGGTCATCAAGGTGCTGCCGAAGAAGAGCCGCGTGTTCATCGAACGGGTGAATCTCGTCAAGCGGCACACCAAGCCGCGCAGTGCCCAGCAGCCCGGCGGAATCGTCGAGAAGGAAGCCTCGATCCACGTCTCCAACGTCATGCTCATGTGCGACCCGTGCAACGCCCCGGTGCGCGTGGGCTACAAGTTCCTGGAGGATGGAGAGAAAGTGCGCATCTGCCGGCGTTGCGGCCAGGGGCTCGGCTAGACGGCCCGCAGTTTGGGATTCAATGATGGTAAGGCTGGAACAGAAATACCACGAGGAGATCGTGCCCGCGATGATGGCGGACTTCGCCTATCGCAACAGGCACCAGGTGCCGCGGCTCAAGAACGTGTCCATCAACGTGTGCGTCGGCGAGGCCGTGCAGAACGCCAAGCTGCTGGATGCCGCGGTGGCGGAGCTGGGCGCCATCAGCGGTCAGCGGCCGGTGGTGACTCGGGCGCGGAAGGACATCTCGAACTTCAAGCTGCGCCGCGGCAATCCCATCGGGTGCATGGTCACGCTGCGGCGCACGCGCATGTACGAGTTCCTGGACCGGCTCATACAGGTGGCGCTTCCCCAGGTCAGGGACTTCAAGGGGCTCTCGGACCGCTCGTTCGACGGTTGCGGCAACTATTCGCTGGGCATCCGGGAGCAGATCATCTTTCCGGAGGTGAGGCCGGATTCGGTGGAACGGCTCCACGGGCTGACGGTGTCCATCGTGACGACCGCGGCGACGGACGAGGAGGGGAGAGCGTTGCTGCGCCGTCTCGGAATGCCGTTCGCCGCGGATGGGAGTAGGACCAGTGGCTAAGAAGTGTCTGCGCATCAAGGCGGCCAGGACCCCCAAGTTCAAGGTCCGCCAGTACAATCGCTGCCCCCTGTGCGGCAGGGCCCGGGCGTTTTACCGGCGGTTCCGCATGTGCAGGGTCTGCCTCAGGCTGTACGCGCGCCGGGGCGAGATCCCCGGGGTGATCAAGGCAAGCTGGTAGGAGGGGTTGCCGCGCATGAGTATGACCGATCCCATAGCCGATTTGCTGACGCGGATGCGCAACGCCGGGATGGCGAAGCACGAAACCGTGGACGTTCCATGGTCGCGCCTCAAGGAAAACATCATGAAGGTGCTGGTGGAGGAGGGGTACGTGCGCCAGATCCGGCGCATCCAGGTGGACGGGCAGGTGCAGGACACGCTGCGCATCCACCTCAAGTACGACAGGGATCATCAGCCGGTGATGAGCCACCTGAAGCGGGTAAGCCGCCCGGGACGGCGGGTCTATCTCGGCTACAAGGACATCCAGCCGTTGCACAGAGGGCTCGGCACGCATGTCCTGTCCACGCCCAAGGGGATCATCGTGGATCGGGAGGCCGTGAAGGCCAAGGTCGGCGGCGAGTTGCTCTGCTCGATAAGCTAGCGGGCCCCGCTCCTGGAGAGGTTGTCTCGTGTCTCGTGTAGGAAAACTGCCGATAGTCGTGCCCGGAACCGTCAAGGTTGTCATGGAAGGCGCGGAAATTCGGGTGCAGGGCCCCAAGGGGACGCTGGCGCACCGCATTCCGCAAGGCATCGAGGTCAACCTGGACGGCGACAGGCTCGAGGTGAGCCGGAAGGCGGAGACCAAGGCCGTGAGGTCTCTCCACGGGTTGACGCGAAAGTTGCTCGCCAACATGGTCCAGGGCGTGAGCGAGGGCTTCAGGAAGGTGCTCGAGATCAACGGCGTCGGCTACCGGGCCGAGCTCAAGGACAAGTCGCTGCACCTGACACTGGGGTTCTCCCATCCCATCGAGTACCGCCTGCCGGAGGACGTGAGCGCCTCGGTGGAACGCCAGACGGTGATAACCCTCGAGAGCCACGACAAGCAGGTGCTGGGCCAGGTGGCCGCCGAGGTGCGGCGTTTCCGGCCTCCCGAGCCCTACAAGGGCAAGGGGATCCGTTATCAGGGCGAGATGGTCATGAGGAAGGCCGGCAAGGCCATGGGCGGTTCCGGATGAGCCGGCGGGATCGGGTGAACGCATGCCGATGACAAGCAAGAAGGTTCTGGATCGCAAGCGGCGGCAGCACAGCGTGCGCAAGCGCATCAAGGGCAGCGACGCACGCCCCCGGCTTTGCGTGTTTCGCAGCTCCAAGCATATCTACGCGCAGATCATCTCCGACGAGCGCGGCGTGACGCTGGCGAGCGCGTCGACCTTGTCGGGGGAGGCCCCCGGAGCCGACGAGGCCAAGGGCGTGGAGGCGGCCAAGCAGGTGGGACGCAGGATCGCGGAGTTGTGTGAAGCGCGCCAGATCAAAGAGGTGATCTTCGATCGCAACGGGTTTCTTTTTCACGGTCGGGTGAAGGCATTGGCGGAAGCCGCGCGCGAGGCCGGCCTTTCCTTCTGATTCGGGGGTTGCTTTGGAACGAGTCGATGCGCAGGGCCTGGAGCTCAAGGAGAAGGTCATCCACATCAGCCGCGTGGCCAAGGTGGTCAAGGGCGGGCGGCGCTTCAGCTTCAACGCGCTGGTGGTGGTAGGCGACGAAGCCTCGGTGGTCGGATACGGACTGGGCAAGGCCAACGAGGTGCCCGAGGCGATACGCAAGGGTGTCGAGCACGCGAAGAAGACGCTGCTGCGGGTGCCCCTGGTGGACGACAGCATCCCGTACGAGGTCACGGGCCGTTACGGCGCCGGGCACGTGCTGCTCAAGCCCGCCGCTCCGGGAACCGGAGTCATCGCCGGCGCCGGCGTGCGCGCGGTGGTGGAGGCGGCGGGAATCCCCAACGTCCTGAGCAAGTGCATCGGTTCCAACAACCCGCACAACCTGGTGAAGGCGACGTTCGAAGCCCTGAAGAGCCTCAAGTCTCCGGAACAGGTGTCCGACTTGCGCGGCAAGACGCTGGCCGAGATTCGGTAAGAGGAAAGGTTCATGGATTTGAGTGAATTGCGCCCCGCGAAGGGGACGAAACACGCCAAGAAGCGCGTGGGCCGGGGCGAAGCGTCCGGGACCGGCAAGACCAGCGGCCGCGGGCACAAGGGCCAGGGGTCCCGCTCCGGCGGGGGCGTGAGGCCCGGGTTCGAGGGCGGTCAGATGCCGCTGACCCGGCGCGTGCCCAAGCGCGGTTTCCACAACCTGTTCCGGACGGAATACACGCCAGTGAACCTCGACGGGCTCGGCGACTTCGAGGCCGGGGCGGAGGTCTCCCCCGAGACTCTCCGGGAGAAGGGGTTGCTCAAGCGCGGCCTGGTGAAGATCCTGGGCCGCGGCGATATCGACAGGCCGCTGACCGTCAAGGCGCACGGCTTCTCGCAGAGCGCGAGGCGGAAGATCGAAGCCGCGGGCGGCTCGGTCGAAGTTCTTTCTCATGCTTGAAGGTTTCCAGAGCGCGAGCCGCATCCCGGAGCTGAGGCGACGCATCCTGTTCACCTTGGCCATGCTGGCGGTCTATCGCATCGGCGTGGCGATCCCGACGCCCGGCATCGACCGCGACGGGCTGGCGGCGTTCTTCGCCCAGGTCGAGGGAACGATCTTCGGACTGTTCAACCTCTTCTCGGGCGGCGCGCTGGAGCAGTTCTCGGTGTTCTCGCTGGGCATCATGCCCTACATCAGCGCCTCCATCATCCTGCAGCTTCTGACGGTGGTCTTTCCCTACCTGGAACGGCTGTCGAAGGAAGGCGACGTCGGGCGCAAGAAGATCACGCAGTACACGCGCTACGGCACCATCATCCTTTCGGTCATCCAGGGCCTGATGATCAGCTTCGGGCTGGAGGGAACACGGGGGCCCAACGGCGAAGCCATCGTGCTCGAGCCGGGGTGGAACTTCCGCCTCATGACGGTGCTGACGCTGACCTCCGGGACGGCCTTCATCATGTGGCTCGGCGAGCAGGTCACGGAGCGGGGCATCGGCAACGGCATCTCGCTGATCATCTTCGCCGGCATCGTGGCGGCGCTCCCGTCGGCGGTGACCTCCACGTTCCAGTTCGTGCGCGAGGGCGAGTTGAGCATCTTCTTCGTGATCCTGCTGGTGCTCTTCGTCGTGCTGGTGGTGGGCGTCATCATCTTCATGGAGCGGGGACAGCGGCGCATCCCGGTACAGTACGCCAAGCGCGTGGTCGGCAGGCGCCAGTACGGGGGACAGACCTCGCACCTGCCGTTGAAGATCAACACCTCCGGGGTCATCCCGGTGATTTTCGCTTCGTCGGTGCTGATCTTCCCGGCGACGGTCGCCCAGTTCGTGCAGAACCCGTGGGCGCAGACGCTGGCCGGCTCCATGGCGCCGGGGCAATGGCTGCACGACCTTCTGTACATCGGCCTGATCATGTTCTTCTGCTTCTTCTACACGGCCATCGTGTTCAACCCCGTGGACGTGGCGGAGAACATGAGGAAGTACGGCGGTTACGTGCCGGGGATCCGTCCGGGCAAGAGGACGGCGGAGTTCATCGACCGGGTGCTGTCGCGCATCACCCTGGGCGGGGCGATCTACCTGTCCCTGGTGGCGTTGCTGCCGACGATCCTGATCTCGCAGTTCAACGTTCCGTTTTTCTTTGGCGGGACCGCGCTGCTGATCGTGGTAGGGGTCGCGTTGGACACGGTTTCGCAGATGGAGACCCACATGATCTCGCGCAATTACGAGGGTTTCATGAGGAGGGGCCGCATACGCGGCCGCAGGGGATAAAGGCCGGTTGCCGCGCCGGACAAGGCCTCGACGTTTGGGAATCGCGGGCGCTCGATCATGATCTATCTCAAGTCCCGAGCCGAAATCGAGAAGATGCGCCGCGCCAACGTCATCGTGGCGGAGGTGCTGGAGGTGCTCAAGGAGACGGTGCGTCCGGGCATGACCACGCTGGAGCTTGACGAATTGGCGGAGCGGCTGACCCTTGAGAAGGGAGCCAGGCCCGCGTTCAAGGGGTACGGGGTCGCCGGCAGGGAGTTCAGGCACAGCCTGTGCACCTCCGTCAACGAAGAGATCGTGCACGGCGTTCCCTCCAAGCGCGTCCTCAAGGAAGGCGACATCCTGGGGATGGACTTCGGCGTGGTGTACGAGGGGTTCTACGGCGACTCGGCGGTGACGGTGGGGCTGGGCCAGGTGAGCCCCGAGGCCGAGCGGCTCATGCGGGTCACCGAGACCGCGTTGAGCGAGGGCATCGAGATGCTGCGCGAGGGCAACCGGCTGGGAGACCTGGGCAGCACCATTCAGGGCATTGCCGAGCGTTCGGGCTACTCGGTGGTGCGCGAGTTTGTCGGTCACGGCATCGGCAAGAAGCTGCACGAGGAGCCGCCGGTTCCCAACTACGGCGAAGCGGGCAAGGGGCATCGGTTGCGTGCCGGAATGGTCCTGGCGGTGGAGCCGATGGTGAACGCGGGGAAGAAGGAAATCGCGATCCTGGACGACGGCTGGACGGCCGTCACCAGGGACCGGAGCCTCGCGGCTCATTTCGAGCATTCCATCGCGGTGACCGCGGATGGGCCGTACGTGCTCAGCCGGCTGTAGGGAGATCGGAAGTGAAGGTACGAGCATCGGTCAAGAAGATCTGCAACAAGTGCAAGGTGGTGCGGCGCAACGGGGTCGTACGGGTCATCTGCGTCACCCGCAAGCACGCCCAGCGGCAGGGGTAGCTCCGGCCGCCGGCAAAGAAGACCCGCGGATCATGCTGCGAATTAACCGGACAGGACACTAGCAGGAGGATTCATGGCACGCATTGCTGGGGTAGACCTGCCCAAGAACAAGAGCATGGACATCGCGCTGACCTACATCTACGGCATCGGCGCGACCACGTCACGGAACATCCTCAGGGAAGCGGGGATCGAGTTCCAGGTCAAGTCCGATGACCTCACCGACGATCAAGTGGTGGTGATACGCCGGATCATCGACCAGGAGATCAAGGTGGAAGGTGATCTGAGGCGCGACGTCACCACGGACATCAAGCGCCACATGGACATCGGTACCTATCGCGGACTGAGACACCGGCGCGGCCTGCCGGTCCGGGGCCAGCGAACCCATACCAACGGACGCACCCGGATGGGACCTCGGCGGACCATCGCGGGGAAGAAGAAGCCGCCGTCCAAGGGGTAGTGTGGTTTTGCTCGGGTGTCGGGTCGGGTCCTCCGGGTGATGGAGGGCGGACCCAACATCACCCGGAGGACCCGACCCGACACCCGAGGAAGTATAAGGGTGGGGTTGAAACCAGAATCACTTGGAGGACCCCCAACCGATACCCGAGGAATTTTAGGGGTAGGTTGAAACCAGAATTATCCGGAGGGTCTGACCCTATACCCTAGGAATTCTAAGGGTGGGGTGAAACAGAACAGGAGCATTCATGGCCCAGGCCGCGAAGAGAGCGCGCGACGCGCGGGCGCCGAGGAAACGGCGCGGACGAAAGAACATCGCCGAGGGGGTGGCGCACATTCACTCCACCTTCAACAACACGATCATAACCATCACGGACACCCAAGGCAACGTGGTGGCATGGTCGAGCGCCGGCGCCATCGGCTTCAAGGGCTCGCGCAAGGGGACGCCGTTCGCGGCGCAGCAGGCCGCGGACAATGTGGCGCGCAAGGCCATGGATCACGGCATGCATTCCATACAGGTGTACGTGCGCGGCCCGGGCTCGGCGCGGGAGTCGGCGTTGCGGTCGCTTCAGTCGGCGGGGTTGAACGTCAGCTTGATCAAGGACGTGACCCCCATCCCCCATAACGGCTGCCGGCCGCCCAAGCGCAGGCGCGTTTGAGAGGAGATCTTTAGTGGCAAGGTATCATGGCCCGGTATGCCGGCTGTGCCGGCGAGAGAACCTGAAGCTGTTTCTCAAAGGAGAGCGGTGCTACACGGACAAGTGCGCCATCGAGCGGCGCAACTACCCTCCAGGGCAGCATGGACAGAGGCGGCTCAAGTTTTCCGAGTACAGCCTCCAGCTCCGGGAGAAGCAGAAGGTCAAGCGGATGTACGGGCTGCTCGAAAAGCAGTTCAGGGGAAGCTTCGAGAGCGCGGAAAAATCCCGCGGCATCACCGGCGAGAACCTGCTGGTGATCCTCGAAAGGCGGCTCGACAACGTCGTCTACCGTCTCGGCTTCGCGTGTTCCCGGGGAGATGCCCGCCTTCTTGTCCGGCACGGCCACGTGCGGGTCAACGGCCGCCGGGTGACCATCCCTTCCTATCGCGTGGGCGTCGGCGACGTCGTGGCGGTGGCGGAGAAGAGCCGCAAGTCCGAGCGCGTGCTCACGGCCATGGAAGGAGCCCAGCGGCGCGGCGTGCCTGACTGGATCGAGGTGGACCGGGAGAACTTCTCCGGCACGGTCAGGATGCTCCCGAGCCGCGGCGACGTCACGACGCCCATCAACGAGAAGCTCATCGTTGAGTTGTATTCCAAGTAACCGGCGGTGAACCGTGTTGGAGATCCCATGTCCAAGCACTGGAGCGAACTGATCAAGCCGGAAGGCATCGAGGTTGACGAGAAGAGCCTGAGCTCGACCTATGGGAAGTTTGCCGGCGAACCCTTCGAACGAGGCTTCGGCCAGACCATCGGCAACAGTCTGCGCCGCATCCTGCTTTCGTCGCTGAGGGGCGCCGCCATCACTTCCGTTCAGATCGAGAACGCGCTGCATGAGTTTTCCACCATCCCCGGGGCCACGGAGGACGTGTCCGAGATCATCCTGAACCTGAAGGAGGTGCGGCTCAAGCTGCACGACACGGATCGGGAGGTCGTTCGTATCGATGCAACGGGGCCCAGCGAGGTGCTGGCCGGGGACATCGTCCGGAGCGCGCAGGTGGAGGTGCTCAACCCGGAGCACCGCATCGCGTTCCTTTCCAAGGAAGGACGCCTGAACGCCAACATGGTGGTGCGCGCGGGTCAGGGATACGTGCCCGCCGAGCGCAACCGCGAAGAGGAACTGCCGGTCGACACGATCTTCATGGATGCCGTGTTCTCACCCATTCGCAAGGTCAACTTCACGGTGACCAATGCACGGGTCGGCCAGCGCACGGACTACGACAAGCTGGTTCTGGAGGTGTGGACGGACGGCAGCGAAAAGCCGGAAGACGCGCTCGCGTACGCCGCGCGGATTCTGCAGGACCAGGTTTCCATCTTCGCCGAGTTCGCCGAGGGGCCGCAGATGGCGGAGGTCGAGGCGGTGACGGAGGCCGGTACGCTCAACGAGAACCTCTTCCGCGCGGTGGAGGACCTGGAGTTCTCCGTGCGGGCGCAGAACTGCCTGCAGAACGCCAACTTGAAGTACATCGGCGAGTTGGTTCAGAAAACCGAGCAGGAGATGCTCAAAACGAAGAATTTCGGGCGGAAGTCGCTCAACGAGATCAAGGAGTTGCTTGGCGAGCTGGGGCTGGAGCTGGGAATGAAACTGGACCACTTCCCGAGCCGCGAAGAGCTGGAAGCCCGCAAGCAGGCCGAGCAGAAGGAGACAGCGTAGGCCATGCGGCACTTGAAGACCGGCAGAAAGCTGAACCGTAGCGCGAGCCACCGGCACGCCTTGTTGCGCAACATGGCCACGTCGCTGCTGCGGCACGACCGCATCACGACCACGGACGCCAAGGCCAAGGAGCTCAGGCGGTGGGCCGATTGGCTGATCACGCTCGGCAAGGACGGAAGCCTCCACGCCCGGCGCCAGGCGCTGGCCTTCGTTCAGGACAAGGCCGTCGTGGCGCGTTTGTTCAACGAGCTGGGGCCGCGCTTCCAGGAGCGTCACGGAGGCTACACCCGCATCGTCAAGGTGGGTCGCCGTCGTGGCGACGCCGCACCGCTGTCCATCATCGAGTTGATGCCGGCCTCCGGCGAGGCCGCCGTCGAGCCCGCGGAGGGGGACGACGCGGCCGGCGAATCGTCCACCACGCGCGGGACCTGAGAGCGGTCCCGCGCCGGCGCGCGTCGCGGCCACATCCTTCGGACAACCGTAGGCGCGCGGGTCATTGGTGTCTATGGCCAACCATCGAAAGGCGGCGAACCGCGGCAGCGTCTACTTCAGTCGCGGGCAACTCTTCGGCGTTGCATCGCTTTTTGTCGCCGCGGCGGCCGTCATCTTCTTCTTCGGCATCCTGATCGGACAGAGCATCGAGGAGCGCAAGCTCCTGAGCAAGGGCGACGCCGGCGTCACGGTGCCGGTCAACCCGGGTGCGTCCGGCGACGACCAGGAGATGACCTTCTACGACACGTTGACGAAACCGGCCCCGCCCAACACCGGCGCCCCGGCGCAAAGCCCCCCGGCCGACGAAGGAAAGACTCCATGGACCGTGCAGGTGGCCGCCGCCGAGACCCGGGCGCGGGCGGACAGCATGGCGGCGGAACTCAAGAAGCGCGGATACGAGGCCTACGTCACGTCCGGGAAACTCAACCGAAAGACCTTCTACCGGGTCCGGGTGGGCAAGTACCGAAACCGCCAGGAGGCCATGGTGGACCTTCAGCGGCTCAAAAAGGACAAGTACGACCCGATGATCATGGGGACCCAATGAATATCCAGCAAGCCATTGCCCGCCTGGTGGACGGCGCCAACCTCACCGAGCCGGAGATGGTGGACGTCATGAACCAGGTCATGACGGGAGAGGCGACGCCGATTCAGGTGGCGGGGTTCCTGACGGCGCTGCGTATCCAGGGTGAGACCGTCGAGGAGGTCACGGGCGCCGCCCGGGTGATGCGCGAGAAGGCGTTGCACGTCGAGGCAGGCCCGGGCTGTGTGCTGGACACCTGCGGCACCGGCGGCGACGGCAAGAACACCTTCAACATTTCCACCACGGTGGCGTTCGTGGTGGCGGCCGCGGGCATCACCGTGGCCAAGCATGGGAACCGGGCGGTTTCCAGCGGTTCCGGCAGCGCGGACGTCCTGGCCGAGCTCGGGGTGAAGATCGACGTTCCCAAGGAAACGGTGGAACGCTGCATGCGCGAGGTCGGGCTGGGTTTCCTGTTCGCGCCGATGATGCACGAGGCCATGAAGTACGCCGTGGCGCCGCGCCGCGAGCTCGGCATCCGCACCATCTTCAACCTCCTGGGTCCTCTGACCAACCCGGCCAGGGCCAGCCATCAGCTCCTCGGCATCTATGACGGCGCGCTCATCGAAACCGTGGCGCAAGTCCTCGGCAACCTCGGCAGCGAGCGCGCCATGGTGGTGCACGGCGACGAAGGCCTCGACGAAATCTCGCTCGGAGGTCCCACGTCTGTGGCGGAATGGAAGGATGGGGAGGTTGCCCGCTACACGCTTCACCCCGAGGAGTTCGGCTTCGAGACGTGTCCGGCCGGGCGGCTCACGGCCGCCGACCCGGCGGAATGCGCCGCCATCGTCACGGCGGTCCTCAAGGGGGAACCGGGACCGGCGCGGGACGTGGTGCTGCTCAACGGCGGCGCGGCGCTGTGCGTGAGCGAGCGCGCGGACACCATCGCACAAGGCGTCGACGTGGCGCGGGAATGTATCGATTCGGGAGCCGCGATGGGAAAGCTCGAACACCTGATCCGGCTGACCAATGAAGCGTAACGGCGCCCAAAACCCGGGCAACGACATTCTCGAACGGATCGCGGCGCACGTCCGCGGGTCGCTCGATTCGCGCCGCCGTGAACTCCCGGTCGAGGCGCTGATGGAACGCGCGCTTTACCACGAACCGCGCCGGGGCTTCCGGGAGGCGCTGTCCCGCCCCGCCCGGCACGTCATCGCCGAGGTGAAGCGGGCGTCGCCCTCCCAAGGGGTGATCCGCGAGGACTTCGACCCCGTCGGCATCGCCACCCGCTACCAGGCCGGCGGCGCCACGGCTCTCTCGGTGGTCACCGAGGAGCGCTTCTTCGACGGCTCTCTGCTGTACCTTTCGGAAATCCGCGAGAAGGTCGCCCTGCCCCTCCTCAGAAAGGACTTCGTGCTGGACCCCTACCATCTCGTGGAGGCCCGCGGCTTCGGCGCGGACGCCGTCCTCCTGATCGCCGCCATGCTCGACGACGGCGCCATGGAATCCCTGCACGCCGAAGCGCGTTCCCTGGGCCTGGACGTTCTCGTGGAGGTGCACTCGGAGCGGGAGCTGGATACGGCCCTGAGGATCGGCGCCTCCATCATCGGCATCAACAACCGCGACCTGCGCACCTTCGAGGTGGATCTCGCGGTCGCCGAATCGCTCCTGCCCCGGATACCGCCGGACGTGCTGGCGGTATGCGAGAGCGGCATCAAGGATGCGGCCCACGTCGAGCGCATCGAGGCCGCCGGCGGCCGGGTGTTCCTCGTGGGCGAAACGCTGATGCGTGCTCCCGATCCGGGAGTCAAGCTCGCGGAGCTTCTGGGAACGGCCGCCGCCGCCCATGGTCAAGGTTAAGATCTGCGGCGTCACCAGCGCCGAGGACGCGTTCAAGGCGGTGGAGTACGGCGCCGATGCGTTGGGCTTCAACTTCTATCCGCCCAGTCCCCGCTACATCGAGCCGGAAGACGCCGCCGCGATCCTCCGGGATCTGCCCGCCGGGATCTGCACCGCCGGCCTGTTCGTCAACGAGTCGCGCCAACACGTGAAGGCCGTGCTCGGATCATGCCGGTCAGGAGGGGGCGCCGGCCTCACCGCCGTGCAGTTCCACGGCGACGAGGCGCGCGACTACTGCGCCCGCTGGCCTCTCAAGGTGATCAAGGCGTTCCGCGTGCGCGACCCGGAGACCCTGGCACGGATCGGCGAGTATCCGGCGGACTTCTACCTGCTCGACTCCTGGAGCGAGGGCTTCGGGGGCTCGGGCGCCGCGTTCACCTGGAGTTGGCTGACGGTTCCCCTGGCGCGGCCGGTCATTCTCGCCGGAGGGCTCGGCGTTGACAACGTGAGCACGGCGGTGCGCGAGCTCAAACCTTTCGGCGTGGACGTGTGCACCGGAGTCGAAGCCGTTCCGGGCCGCAAGGACCACCCGCGCATGAAGGAGTTCATCGCGGCAGCCAAGGCGGGGTGAGCCCGTCGTGAACGCGTACCGGAAGAGTCTCGATCTCATTTACGGTCTCAGCGGCCGCGAGACCGGCCTGCGCTTCGACCTGCGGCTCGAACGCGTGTCCGCGGTCCTGGCGCTCTTCGAAAATCCCCAGCACCGCTTCCGCGTCTGTCACGTCGCCGGGACCAACGGCAAGGGCTCCACCGCGGCGATGATCCACGCCGTCCTGTCCGCCCAGGGACACCGCGTGGGCCTCTACACCTCGCCTCACCTGGAGTCGTTCACCGAAAGGATCCGTGTCGGCAAGCGGCCCATCACCCAGGCCGCGGTGGCCTCCCTGGTGCGGGAGGTCGCCGGCAGGACCCGGCAAGCCTCCATCGCGCTCACGTTCTTCGAGTTCGTCACGGTCATGGCTTTCCTGCACTTCGCGCGGCGGGCGGTGGACGCGGCGGTGGTGGAGGTGGGGCTGGGCGGCAGGCTGGACGCCACCAACGTCGTGCGGCCGAGCGTTTGCGTGGTGACCACGATCTCCCGCGACCACGAACACTTCCTCGGTACGCGCATCGGGGACATCGCGCGGGAGAAGGGCGGCATCATCAAGACCGGCGTGCCCGTGGTGCTCGGCGCCTTGCCGCCGGCCGCCAGACGCATGCTGCACCGCATCGCGCGCGAACGGGACGCGCCCGTGCGCGAGTGGGGCAAGGATTTCTCGGTCGTCCCGCGTCCACCGGACCGGTTCGACTATCACGGCCGGGAGTGGCGCCTGGAAGGTTTGCGTCCGGCCCTGCGCGGCGGGTATCAACGGCACAATGCCGGGGTCGCGCTGGCGGCGCTGGAAACCCTGAACGCGGTCCTGCCCGCGGACGCGAAGGCGGTCCGCACGGGCCTTGCGTCGGTGCGCTGGCCGGGGCGCTTCGAGTTTTTGCCGGGAAGACCCCCGGTGCTGCTGGACGGAGCCCACAACCCGGCCGGGGTCGAGGCGCTGGTGAGCGAGGTCCGCGGTCTCCTCGGCAACGGCAAGGTGCGCCTCTTGTTCGCCAGCATGGGGGACAAGGGTTGGCCGTCCATGCTGGAGGCGCTCTGCACCGTGTCCCGGGAGGTGGTGTTGACCCGCAACCCGTCGCCGCGGGGAGCAGCGCCGGAAGCTCTCTCCGCGGCGGTGCCGCCGGGTGTGCCGGTCACGCTGGTGGAAGACCCCGCCGCGGCCATCTCCAGGCTGATGGCGGACCGGCGGTGCGACGATCCGATCCTCGTGGCCGGGTCGTTGTATCTCGTGGGCGCGGTGCGCGCGACGGCGCTCAAACTTCGGGGAGGCCCCGCGCGGTAGCACGCCGGGCGTCTGCGCCGTAGAAGGTTGCAAGGCCTGTTGTGGGCGTCCTTCGACTTCGCTTCGCTACGCTCGGGACGAACGGTGTCAGGTTGACCATCCTGCCGATATCCTGCGCGTTCGTCCTGTGGTGCACCCTCCTCCCCGCCGCGCTCGCTCACGCCCAGTCCCCGGAAGCCGGAGAACGCATCGAGGTCTCGGCGGAAGAGTCCATCGAGGCGACCCGGGACACGGTCCGTGCGCGCGGCAGCGTGGAGATCCGGCGGGGTGCGACGGTCTTCGGCGCCGACACGGTGGATCTCGACCATGCGCGGCGCACGCTGCGGGCGGAGGGATCGGTGCGCCTCGAGGATCCCCGTTACCGGATTCGGGCCGCCGAGCTGGAGATGAACCTCGACGACGAGACGGCCACGATACGCGACGCCGAGATGTTCATCGAGGAGGGGGGCATCCGTCTCGGCGGAAGCCGGGTAGAGAAATTCACGGGGCAGACCTACGAGATCCGCGACGGACGCTTCACCACGTGCCTGTGCGAGGAGGGCGCTTCGCCGTGGCGCATCGGCGCCGGCAGGTTCCGGTTGGAGGAGGGCGCGAAGGCGGTGGTGGATGAGGCCACCTTCTACGTCTACGACGTCCCGGTACTGTACCTGCCCCATCTGTCGTTCCCCTATCTCACGGAGCGCACCACCGGGTTCCTGGTACCTTCCTTCGGCTGGTCCCGCCGCGACGGGTTCCTCTACCGGCAACCGTTCTTCTGGGCGCTGGACAAGAGCAACGACGCCACCTTCGACTTCGCCGTCGAGTCCAGGACGCGCATCGGCATGAGCGCGCAGTATCGCACCGTCCTGGATCGGAACACCGCCGGCCGGTTGGATCTCCTTTACTTCAGCGAGCGCATGCGCGGATCGACGCCCGCTCACGACACCGGTATCGCGGACCCGGCGATTCCTCCGGACCGCTGGAGCGCGCGCTGGACCCACCGTCATCGGCTTCCGGCCGGGTGGGCGACGTTCAGCGACATCGCCTTGTACAGCGACAGCGTCGCGCCGCGGGAGCTGGCGGAGTTCTTCGTCTCCGGCGCGGAAGAGGAAGATGTCCTGCGTTCGAGCCGGTACAGCGCGTCACGGCTCGGCTTTCGGTGGCACGGGACGGACATGGCGCTGACCGGGGGAGTGGACTACGTCCAGGACCTCGTCCAGCCGCGGGAGCACGCGCTGCACCGGGTCCCCCACCTTTCCCTCACCGGCGGCCGCGGGCTCGGGTACGGTCTCGGCCTCGAGTGGGACGTGGGGTTGATCCACTACCTGCGCGAGCAGGGGTCGGACGGCTTGCGGGTGGACGTGCGGCCCGAGCTCACCTGGCGCGCGGCTCCGGTGCGCCACTTCCGCATGGACACCCGCGTGGCGTTGCGCGAGACCCTCTACCGGCTCGATTCGATCGAACGCGGGTTCACCGCCGCGCGCCACGGCGACACCGGCCGCGTGGTCCGCAACGGTTCGCGCGAGCTGGTGGAATTCGGCTGGCGGCTGACCACGGCGCTGAGCCGGACCTACGGCTGGAGTCTGGGTGGCTGGAACCGGGTCCGGCACGTGCTGGAGCCCGCGGTGGAGTACCTGTTCATTCCCGCCACCGATCAGGACGAGCTGCCGATCTGGGATCCGGTGGACCGTATCCGGCGCCGCAACCTGCTGACGGTGGCATTGAACAACCGCTTCTGGGGCGCACTCGGGGGGAAGCGAGGGCCGGCTCCGGACGACGGCGGCTCCCGGGAACCCGACGGGGGCGCGTCCCCGCCGGCCGTCGCGCCCTTCGCTCGCGCCTCTGTCACGGCCAGTCTCGACATCGACAAGGCGCGCGCGGGTGAGGACGGTCTCGCGGACGTGGGCTTCGGCGTGCGACTGGATCCCGTCGAACGCCTGTACGCGTCCCTGGAAATGGGCATGGAACCCGGTCCGTGGAACCTCCGGCGGGCCGCCCTGGAGGTCTCGCTTTCCGACGTCGCGCCCGTGGAAACGAGTGTGCCCGACCGGGATTTCCAGCGACCCAGCAGCGTGTCCTTGGGATACCGGTTCATTCGGGCGAATGTCCTGTCGCCCCTCGCGCGCCACGCCAATCTGGATCTTTTGGCGGACTGCCCCTCGGACCCGCGATGCATGCCGCGGGATGCCTTGAACGGCTTCCACGCCGGCGCCGTACTGCGGGCGACGGACCGGGTGCTGCTGCTCTACGACGGCAACTACGACGGCGCCGCGGGCCGGTGGACGCAAAACGAGCTGGGGATCAAGTATCTCTCCGGGTGCCGGTGCTGGACCTTGACCCTGTCCTTGGAGCAACGCAACAAACCGGACCGGACACGCGTCGGCTTCAAGTTCGCCTTTCTCGGCCTGGGAACCTGAACGGCCCGTATTTTGCGTCTCCAACGGGCCATGACCTTCAAGACACTGTGGATTGTCGCATGGCTCCTGACAGGGGTTTTTCTGCACGACCGGCCGGCGCGGAGCCAGCCGGCGGAGCCGGTGGCGGAAGCGTCCGGCGCGGTGGCGCGGGACGCCGGCGGCGAGCGCGCCGATGACGCCGGCACGGTGACCCTGAACTTCGACGGCGCCGATCTCGTCGAGGTCATTCACGTCTTCGCGCGCCACCTGCGCTTCAATTTCACCATCGACCCGGACGTTCGGGGCGCCGTCACCATCTTCAGCGGCCGGTCTGTTGCGCGTGCCGACCTGCTGCCGATCTTCCACGAACTGCTGCGCATCCACGACGCCGTCGCCATCAAGCGCGGCGACCTTTACCGGATTACCACCGTAGCCAGGGGGCTCGGGGCCGCTTCACCCGCCGGCGGCCGGGATGCGGGATTCGCCATGCGCATCGCGCCCGTCCGGTTCTTTGCGGCGGCGGCCATGAAGGGGCTTCTCGCGCCGTTCCTCGGCGAGGGCGGGACGATACTCGAGCACGCGCGCGGCAACTATCTGGTTATTGTCGACCTGCCGTCAAACATTCGCCGTTTGGTCGAGATCATGGAGTTGATCGACGTCGAGGTGTTCGCGGGCACGCGCATGGACCTGTACGAGCCCAGGGCGGCCGCGGCACAGGATCTCGCGCGCGAGTTGTCCGCGGCCATGCGCCTTTTCGCCGCCGCCGAGATGCAGGGCGATGCGTTCGCCGCCCGGTTCCTGCCCTTGCCCAGGCTCAACCGGCTCCTGGTGGTCGCCTACAGCGAGGCGGCGTGGCGCTACGTTCGGCGCTGGCTCGAACGCCTCGACGTCGCGAGCCGGACCGCGGGGCGGAAGGTGTTCATCCGGCCCGTGGAGAACGGCGACGCGGTGGCGCTCGCACGCGTGCTCAACCGGTTGTACGGTGCCGGGAAGCGCTCCGCCGGGAAGACGAAGTTCCTGTCGGCGCGGCGCCGGCTCGACGACCTGCCTGGCTTGTCCGGCGGCGGGGAACCGGACGACGCCCCGGGAACCACGGGCTTCGAACGAGGCCCCGGCTCCGGGGAATCTCTTGTCCCGGAAGGCGCCTCACCCGCCGGCGGAGGCCCGGCCGGAGCGTTCCGCCTCCGGTCCGGTTCGGCAGGGGCGGGTACGGAGTCCTCAATGGGTACCCCTCCGGAGGCGGACGGAGACGTCGACGGCGTGCGCGTGGTGGCGGAGCCCGCCACCAACTCGCTCGTGATCCTGGCCACGCGCCGGCAATATCTTCAACTTGCCGAGGTGCTGGCGGAGCTGGACGCCGTTCCCCGCCAAGTGCTCATGGAGGTGCTGGTGGCCGAGGTGACGCTCACCGACGAGTTCGCGCTGGGGGTGGAGCATGCCCTGTCGAAAGGGGGCTTTCCCCCGCCCTCCGAGGCGGAGGGGAATACCGCCGGCGCGCCCTCGGGCGCCGGTTTTCAGGCCCTCGAATCCGGGTTCACGTCCATTGTCGACGCGGGCCGCGAATTCCGGGTGTTCGTCAACGCGCTCATGCAGGACACGCGGGTGAAGGTGCTGTCGTCCCCGCATCTGCTGGCGCTGGACAACCGGCCGGCGCGGATCCGCGTGGGCAGCGAGCAGCCCGTGGCCACCGGGACCGTGGTGTCGCAAGAGGCGCAGGCCGTCACCACCACCATCCAGTTCAGGAACGTCGGGCGGATACTGACCATCGTCCCGCGGGTCAGCGATGCCGGCATGGTGAACCTCCAGGTGCGGGTCGAAGTCAGCGACGTCGGCGAACGGGTCGCGGTAGGGAACCAGACATTCAATGCCTTCAACATACGGGACGCGGAGACCACCGCCGTGCTTCAGGACGGACAGACCCTGGTCATCGGCGGCATCATCACCGACAACCGGCGCAAGACGCGGGTCGGCATTCCCCTGCTGATGGATGTCCCCGTGCTGGGGCAACTCTTCCGTACCGACCTGGAACGCTCGGACCGAACCGAGCTGGTCATCCTGATAACCCCCCGTGTCATTCGCAATCAGGAGGAAGGCGAGGCAGTGACGGAACGATTTCTGGACAAGGTGCGGGCCGTCCGCCGTGAACTGGAGAGCCGCCAAGCACCCTGAAGCGTCGTTCCCGCTTTCGCGGGAATGACGAAGAAGGGCTTAGCCGCGGGTGGTGCTCCGTTTCCTCAATGCGGTCCAGGCTTCGAGGCGCTCCCGGATGACCCGTTCATACCCCTGGTCGCCGGGCTCGTAGTAGCGGCGGCCCTGGAGCTCGGACGGCAGGTGCTCCTGTTCCGTGACGTGGCCGGGTTCGTCGTGCGGATAACGGTAGTCCGCGCCGTAGCCCAGGGCCTTCATGAGCCCGGTGGGGGCGTTGCGCAGGTGGAGCGGGGTGGGCAGCGTGCCGTGCTCGCGCACGTCGCGGGTGGCCTCCAGCAGCGCGCGGTACGCGGCGTTGGACTTGGGCGCGGTGGCCAGGTAGGTGGCCGCCTGGCTCATGGGGATGCGCCCCTCCGGCAGGCCGACGAAGTGAACGGCGTCCTTGGCGGCCACGGCCACCTGGAGGGCGCGCGGATCGGCGTTGCCCACGTCCTCGGCGGCGAAGATGACCATGCGCCGGCAAATGAAGAGCGGCTCCTCGCCGGCCTCGATCATGCGCACCATCCAGTAGACGGCGGCGTCCGGGTCGCTGCCCCGCAGGCTCTTGATGAAGGCCGAGATCAGGTTGTAGTGTTCCTCGCCGGCCTTGTCGTACTGGAGCGGCGAGACCTGCAGGGCCTGCTCCGCGTGGCTCAACTCGATACGCTTCGCGTCGCCGCCGGCTCGGGCCAGCGTGACCGCCCCCTCCAACCCGTTGAGGGCCACCCGTGCGTCACCCTGCGCCCGCTGCACCAGCAAGGCGCGCGCCGCGGGATCCATCTCCATGTCTCCGTCCCATAGCCCGCGGCCGCGCTCGGCCAGGGCGCGGGTGATGATCTGGTCGAGGGTGTCCTCGGTCAGGGGATGGAGCACGCATACGCGGCAACGGGACAGCAGCGGCGAGATGAGCTCGAAGGACGGGTTCTCGGTGGTGGCGCCGATGAGGGTCAGGAGCCCCGCCTCGACGTGCGGCAGAAAGGTGTCCTGCTGCGACTTGTTGAAGTGGTGGATCTCGTCCACCAGGAGCACCACCGGAACGGCGCCGCGCTGCAGGCGCCGGGCGTCGGGGAGGATCTTCTTGAGGTCGCGGGTGCCGGAGCTGACGGCGGAGAAATGGATGCAGTGCGCCCCGCAGGCATCCGCCAGGAGGCGGGCCAGGGTGGTCTTGCCGCAGCCCGGCGGCCCCCACAGGATAATGGACTGGAGGCGGCCGCTGTCCGCCATGCCGCGCAGCAGCTTGCCGGGGCCCAACAGGTGTTCCTGCCCCAGCACCTCGTCCAGCCGGGCCGGACGCATGCGCTCGGCCAGCGGCGTGTTGCCGTCACCGGCTGAGCGGGGACTCACGGTGTCGAAAAGATCCACTCTTACGGTCCGTGCCGCGCGGGCGGCGGGAGGGGTGCGTTGGTGGAAGCGGGCGCGAAGTCGGCGGCCTGATCCCGGCGGCGAGTTCGTACGTCAACGGGCGGTGTGCCCGTGGACGGTCAGCGCGACGCCCGCGGGCGGCGGTCTTCCTCCAGGCGGGCTCGTTTGCCCGAGAGGTTCCTCAGGTAGTACAGCTTGGCGCGGCGCACCCGGCCCTGGGTGACCACCTCGACCTTCTCGATGCGCGGCGAGTGGAGCGGGAAGATGCGTTCGACGCCGACCCCGTAGGAGGTCTTGCGCACGACAAAGGTTTCGCGGTTGCCGCTCCCGGAGATGGCGATGACGACGCCCTCGAAGACCTGGATGCGCTCTTTTTCGCCCTCGATGATGCGCACGTGCACGCGCACGCGTTGCCCGGGCTTGAGCGCCGGCATCTCCCGCGTGTGCTCCTGTTCGATCTGGTCAATGACGTTCATTGAACACTCCCTTCAACCGTCCCAGTATACGATCCAGCATGATGGCGGAGGCGGCTCGTACGGAAAGATGATTGTAGTCGTCCCGGCCCGCGACGGGCTCGAGGATCAGGTCCGAACGGGCAAAGACGGCATCCGCCAGCCCCCAGCCCGTTCCCAGCAGGATCATGCAAGGGACATCGTCCATTATTAGCATTTCCCGCATTTTTCCAAAAGTTGTGCGTTCCCTGCCGGCGACGGGCCGCGCCGAGGTCGCCACCAGCCGGGGGGCGGTGCCGCATTCCGCCCGCACTTGCGCCACCGCGTCGTCCAGGGTGTCGCACACTCGCGCCAGGGAGAGCGCTTCCCTGCGCGTGCTGTTGTAGGCGCCGCCGTAGCCGCGCTCCCAGTGGTCGATGATCCTGGCGGCCAGCAACTGGAGCGTCTTCACCGGGTTCACGACGTAGAAGGCCTTCACACCGTAGGTGCGGCAGGTGCGGGCGATGTCGTGGATGTCCAGGTTGGTGATGGACGAGGTCACCGTGTCGCCGCGGCGGTCGGACACGGGGTGGTGCAGCAGCGCCACGTAGACGTCCGCCAGGGGTATCCCGGCCGCCGCCGGGGCCTTCGCCAGCAGGTCCGGCCGCGTCCGCGCGGTGGTTTCCACGCTCATGCGACGGCGCCAGCGCCGGATCATCTCGTGGTCCCCCGAGAGCAGCACCTCCGGCACCTTCATGCCCCGGTACTCCGCGGGGCGGGTGTACTGCGGATACTCCAGAAGCCCCTCGACAAAGGAGTCGTCGCGCGCGGACTCCTCGTTCCCCAGCACGCCCGGAACCAGCCGCGTGACCGCGTCGATGACGGCCAGGGCGGGGATCTCGCCGCCGCTCAAGGTGTAGTCGCCGATGGACACCATGTCGTCGGTGTAGGCCCTCACTCTCTCGTCAAACCCCTCGTAGCGGCCGCAAACCAGGATCACCTCCCGGTCTTCCAGGAGTCGCGCGGCGGCGGCCTGGTCGAAGACGCGTCCGCGCGGGGAAAGCAGCACCACCCGGGGCTTCTTCAGCCGGCTGCGGCAGTCCTCGATGGCCTCGATGACTGGCTCTGGCTTGAGCACCATGCCTTGGCCGCCGCCGTAGGGGTAGTCGTCGGTGACCCGGTGGCGGTCTCGTGCGTATTGGCGCAGGTCCACCAGGTCGATGGACACGAGGTTCTTTTCCCGAGCCCGCTTCAGGATGCTGTGCGCCAGAGGCGACTCGAAGATGCCCGGGAAGAGCGTGATGACGGAGAAATGCATGGGAATGTTTCCTCGCCCGCCCGCTTCATGCGTGGACGGTCAGAGGTCCAGGAGCCCGTCGGGCGGGTCGATGGTGATGGTTCTTTCGACGACGTCGATTTGCCTGATCACCTCCCGCACCGCGGGAACGAGATGTTCCCGCTCGGCGCCGGCCACCACCAGCAGGTCGCCGCCCTGCTTCGCCCATATCCGGGATACCGTGCCGACGCGTTCGCCGCCGGCGTCCCGCACCTCGAAACCCACCACTTCCGCGTAGTAATACTCGGACGAGCCGAGCGGAGCGAGCCGTTCGCCGGGCACCGACAGCCGGTACCCCACCAGTTCTCGGGCCGCGTCCATGTCGTCGATGCCCCGGAGCTTCACGAGCGCGAACCCCCGGTGGGGCTTGGCCTGCTCCACGTCAACGGTGAGCCGGCCCTCCCCGCGCGTCAACTCCGCCCGTGCGCTCGAATAGAGCGTACGGCCCTCGGGGTTGAACAGCCGCAGGCGCACCCAGCCGGCCACGCCGTGCGTGGCCACGATGTCGCCCAGGGCGATCTGCTGAATGGACAAAGGGAAGGGGACGGCTACTGCTCGTCGACGATCTCGAGAACGACCTTCCGGTGCGTCCGCGCGGCCGCGGCGTTCAGTATCGTTCGGAGGGACTTGGCGGTGCGGCCCTGTTTGCCTATGACTCGCCCCAAGTCTTCCTTCGCGACCTTGAGCTCCAGCACGGAGGCATCGTCTTCCTGCGTCTCCGTGACTTCCACGGCCTCGGGGCGGTTCACGATGGACTCCGCCAGATACTGTACCAGTTCCTTCAAGAAGCCTGTCTCCTGGAGCGTGGACGTTGGCGGGGCCGTGGGCAAGCGTTGTCCGGGACGGGCCTATTCCTTCGGCGCCTCCGCGGTTTCCGCTTCGGGCGGGGTTTCCGCTTCGGCCGGAGTCTCCGTTTCGGTGGGGTTCTCCGCCGGAGCGACGTCTTCCGCCTGGGTCGCGCTGTCCGCGGGGGCCACGGTCTCGGCTACGGTCGGGCTGTCCGCCGGGGTCACCTCTGCCGCTTCAGCCGTGCTCTCCGCCGGGGCTACGCTCTCCGTCGCGGCCGGACTCTCCGTTTCGGTCGAGCTATCCGCCGCCACGTCCTCCGCCGTCACGGCCACGTCTTCCGTCACCGCCGGGATTTCGGCGACCGCCGCGCTTTCCGCCGCCTCCGCGCGCCCGGCTGCGGCCTCGGCAGTCTCCGCGACCGCGCCTGTTTCCTTGGCCGCCCGCTTTATGAGGTTTCGCACCGTCTGGGTCGGCTGCGCTCCCTTCCTGATCCAGTCACCGACCTTGGCCTGGTCCAGTTTCAGGGTGGCCGCCGGAGTCCGCGGGTCGTAGGTGCCCACCTGCTCGATGAATCTTCCGTCGCGCGGGTCGCGCGCGTCCGCCACCACGATGCGGTAGTAAGGCCGCTTCTTCGCGCCGTGCCGGCTGAGTCTGATCTTTACGCTCATACGGTTTTCTTCCTCACGGTCCTTTCTGCAAACCAACCTTTTTAGTTCATTAGAACGGCGTTGACAACCGGTTCAAGAGCCCGCGGCGCTTGCCGCCGGACTTCTTCATCCGCTGCATCATCTTCCTCATCTCCATGTACTGCTTCATCAGCCGGTTGACGTCCGTCACGGTGGTGCCGCTTCCGTCGGCGATGCGCCGCCGGCGGCTGCCGTTCAGCAGCGCGGGGTTGCGCCGCTCCTTGAGCGTCATGGAATTGATGATGGCCTCCACCCGCTTGAGTTCCTTCTCCGCCTGGCCCATGTCCACCTGCTGGGTCAGCTTGCGGCCCCCTGGCACCATGTCCAGCAGGCCGCCGATGGAGCCCATCTTCTTGATGGCCTGCATCTGGGTCTGGAAGTCCTCCAGGGTGAACTCGCCCTTGCGCATGCGCTGTTCGAGCTTGGGCGCGGCCTTCCTGTCGACGGCCTGCTCCGCCTTCTCGATCAGCGAAAGGACGTCGCCCATGCCGAGGATGCGCGACGCCATGCGGTCCGGGAAAAAGGGCTCCAGCGCGTCCGCCTTCTCCCCCACACCGACATAGAGCACCGGCTTGCCCACCACCGAGCGCACCGAGAGCGCGGCGCCGCCGCGGGCGTCGCCGTCCATCTTGGTCAGGATCGTTCCGGTGAGGTCGAGGGCGTCGTTGAAGCCCTGAGCCTGGTTGACCGCGTCCTGCCCGATCATGGCGTCGACGGTCAGGATGATGTTGCGCGGCTCCAACGCGGCGCGCATGGCCACGAGCTCCTGCATCATCTCCTCGTCGATCTGCAGCCGCCCGGCGGTGTCCACGATCAACACGTCGCACAGCCGCTGGTTCGCCTTGTCGACGGCGGCCCGACAGATTTCCAGGGGCGCGTCGCTGTCGCCCGAGTCGTACACCGGCAGCCCGTTGTCGTCGCACAGCGTGCGCAGTTGCTCCCGCGCTCCCGGCCGGTACACGTCCGCCGACACCAGGTAGGGCGTGCGCTTCTGCTGCTTTTTCAGGTGCAGCGCCAGCTTCACCGCGGTGGTGGTCTTGCCCGACCCCTGGAGCCCCACCAGCATCAGCACCACCGGCTGCCGCCCCTTGAGGTCCACGCCCGCGGCCTCGCCGCCGAGAATCTTGATCAGTTCCTCGCGGACGATCTTGATGAGCTGCTGGTCCGGCGTCAGGCTCTGGAGCACGTCCTGCCCCATGGCCTGGGACCGCACCGAGTCCGTGAAGCTCTTCACCACCTGGAAGTTGACGTCCGCCTCCAGCAGCGCCGTACGCACCTCGCGCAACGACTCCGCCACGTTGGCCTCGGTGATCCGCCCGTGCCCCCGCAGCCGCTTGAAAGTCTGCTCCAGCTTGTCGGTGAGGTTCTCGAACATGGTTACCTTGATCGCTTCAATATGCCAGTTTCGTGGTGCAGGTCAAATCTTCCAGCACCTGAGGTGGTGCACGAGATTACGGGGCCGGGAATAGCCGCGCACCAGATTCACCGGTCGTGAATCATGGGTGCCTCCTTGACAAGGGGTAATGGCGAAAGGCTCCCGCGTTATCGAATTCAAGGACATGGTTGACCATGGCGTCCATGGGGTTCCCCATGTCTTCGAGATACTCGATTGCCGCATGAAGAAGGGCGACGGAGCGTTGTCGGCCGACACAAGGCAAGACAATGAGTCCTGGGTGGATGTCTTCGGTTTGGATTAGTGTGCGAAAATCGCGTGCATTAGCCGTAACGATTACCAGTTCTTGAGCGATGCATCGTTCCAACACACGGTGGTCGGGCACTCCACGGCCACCGAAGTCCAAGGGGTGCTGAGCGACGTGTTTGCCGCTCTGATTCAAGATGCGGGCAAGCCGTGGCGACAGGCATTCGTCAATGAACAGGCGCATGGAACGTGACGGCTTTCGTCACGGCACGTTGCGCCATGGACGTCCGCTCGGTCGGCCTCGCAGGGGATGTGCCCGAGCAAAGATGGCCGCCGCTTCAAAAGCTTCGCGAGGGATATCGGGGTTGTCCGCCATGAGATCGTCGATGCTGTCACCGTCCTGCAAACGTCCCAGCACCGAGTAGACGGTCATCCGCGTCCCCCGTATCACGGGGGTGCCGCCGAGGATGTCCGGATCGGACACGATGTGAGCGTCACGCGATTCCTTGTAGCGCAACGCCGTCTGGAAAGGTCCGCCCGCCAGTTCGTCCAAGTGCACGAAGGTCCCGGGCGAAAACTCGATTGCCGTGAGAGCCAGGGGCTCGAGGCGGGCGAGCTTGGCCCAAAGCGCCTTTTTGTGACGTATCGGGAGATCCACGAGGTTTGCTTGCTTTAACGCTGCAAAGTACGCTACCGCGGACAATGGCAGATAGCGTGTCGCACCTCCGCGCAAGCGTGCGGGACCGTTGAAGGTTTGGATAATGTCCGCCTCCACAGCCTTTTCCACGGTTGTTCTCGTGACGCCGGCCAGTTCAGCCGCTTCGCGAATGGTGATATCAGGTGCTGCCGACATAATTCGATCCCCTTTAGGGATTAATTATAAGCCAACGGTATACGCGTTTCAAGGTGGTTCCGGTGCACAAGGGTCTCCACGCTTTGTCAGCACGTGCACAGAAAAGGGCCTGGAGCCTCTCTACGGAGACTCCAGGCCCTTGAATTGCCGCAACGGCAGGGTTACATCATGCCGCCCATTCCACCCATGCCGCCCATTCCACCCATGCCGCCGCCCGGAGGCATCGGGGGCATGGCGGGCTTGTCCTCGGGCTTCTCGGCCACCATGGCTTCGGTGGTGAGCAGCAGGCTGGCGATGGACGAGGCGTTCTGCAGCGCCGTCCGCACCACCTTGGTGGGATCGATGATGCCCGCCGCCAACAGGTCCTCGTAGGTCTCCGTGGCCGCGTTGAGGCCGACGTTGCCCTTGCTGTTCCTGACCTGCTGCAGGGCGATGGAGCCGTCGATGCCGGCGTTGGTGGCGATCCGGCGCAGTGGCTCTTCGAGGCAGCGCTTGACGATGTTCACGCCCACCTGCTCTTCGTCCTCCACCTTGAGCTTCTCGAGCGCGGGAACGGAGCGCAGCAGCGCCACGCCGCCGCCCGGCACGATGCCTTCCTCCACCGCCGCCCGCGTCGCGTGCAGGGCGTCCTCCACCCGGGCCTTCTTCTCCTTCATCTCGATCTCGGTGGCCGCGCCGACGTTGATGACGGCGACGCCCCCCACCAGCTTGGCCAGGCGCTCCTGGAGCTTCTCACGGTCGTAGTCCGACGTGGTCTCCTCGATCTGCGCGCGGATCTGCTTGATGCGGCCCTCGATGTCGGCCTTGGAGCCGGCGCCGTCGACGATGGTGGAGTTTTCCTTGTCCACCACCACGCGCTTGGCCTGGCCGAGATCCTGCAGCGAGACGTTCTCCAGCTTGATACCCAGCTCCTCGGCGATGAGCTTGCCGCCGGTCAGGACGGCGATGTCCTCGAGCATGGCCTTCCTGCGGTCGCCGAAGCCCGGCGCCTTCACCGCCACGCAGTGCAGGGTGCCGCGGATCTTGTTGACCACCAGGGTGGCCAGCGCCTCGCCCTCGACGTCTTCCGCCAGGATCACGAAAGGCTTGCCGGTCTTGGCGATCTGCTCCAGCACCGGCAGCAGGTCCTTCATGTTGGAGAGCTTCTTCTCGTGGATGAGCAGGTAACAGTCGTCCAGGATGCACTCCATGCGCTCCGGATCGGTGACGAAGTAGGGGGACAGGTAGCCGCGGTCGAACTGCATGCCCTCGACCACCTCCAGGGAGGTCTCCAGCCCCTTGGCCTCCTCCACCGTGATGACGCCTTCCTTGCCCACCTTGTTCATGGCCTCGGCGATGACTTCGCCGATGGTCTCGTCGTTGTTGGCCGCGATGGTGCCGACCTGGGCGATCTCCTTGGGGTCCTTGGTGTCCTTGGACATCTTCTTGAGAGATTCGGTGACTGCCTCCACGGCCCGCTCGATGCCCCGCTTCAACGACATGGGATCGTGTCCGGCCACCACCATCTTCAGCCCCTCGGCGAAGATCTGGCGCGCCAGCACGGTGGCCGTGGTGGTGCCGTCGCCGGCCACGTCGGACGTCTTGCTGGCGACTTCCTTGACCATCTGGGCGCCCATGTTCTCGAACTTGTCCTCCAGCTCCACTTCCTTCGCCACGGTGACGCCGTCCTTGGTCACGTTGGGAGCGCCGAAGGACTTGTCGATGACGACGTTGCGGCCCTTGGGTCCGAGAGTCACGGTCACCGCGTCTGCCAGAATATTGACACCGCGGACGATGGACTCCCTTGCATCCTGATCGAACTTGACGATTTTCGCTGCCATTGAATCCTCCTTGACAAAGTGTGCGTGGTTAAGTGCGTGCGGGTTACTTCTGGACGATGCCGAGGATGTCGTCCTCGCGCATGATGATGTGCTCTTCGCCGTCCAGGGTGATCTCGGTGCCGGCGTACTTGCCGAACAGCACCCGGTCGTTCACCTTCACGTCCAGCGGAGTCACCTTGCCGCCGTCGTCGGCCTTGCCCTTGCCCACCGCGACGACCTGGCCCTCCTGGGGCTTTTCCTTCGCCGTGTCGGGGATGATGATGCCGCCCGCGGTCTTTTCCTCTTCCTCGATCCGCTTGACGATGACCCGGTCCTGTAAGGGCCTGATGCTCATGTTCGCTCCTCCTTTTTCAAGTATCGCCTGCGAGATTTTCGATACACCCGATACACTGATAGACGCGCACCACGAGGTGCGGCGGTAAATCTAAGCACGGTCCCGGCACTGTCAAGGGGTGTGGATAACTTTTGTCGGAAAACGGACGTCGCCGCGGTTCCGGCGGCGCCTTTCCGCTGTTTGCCGTACCCACGGAAACTTGACAGAATGGCGTGCAACATCCTGTAAAGACGCCATGAAACTCCTCAAACCGCCGCCCCTCAGGCCCGGTGACACCATCGGGGTCATCGCCCCGGCCGGAGCCGTGTACGGGGACCTCCTTGCCAAGGGCGTCCGCGCGTTGGAGGCGCGCGGATTCCGCGTGCTCCTCGCCGAGGGAATCCTCGCGCGCAAGGGCTACCTGGCCGGGAGCGAGCGGCAGCGCGCGGAAACGCTGGAACGCTTCTTCCTGCGGGACGACATCGCGGCCATCTTCTGCGCCCGCGGAGGGTTCGGTTCGATCCAGCTTCTTCCGGCTCTCGACGCCGGGCTCATTCGCACCCATCCGAAGATATTCGTCGGATTCAGCGACGTTACGGCCCTGCTCAACTGGATGTCGCAGAGCTGCGGGATCGTCGCCTTCCACGGGCCCATGGTTGCCGTCGAGTTCGCCGGGGAGCTCGAAGGCGGAGTCACCAGCGGGTTCTGGGACGCGCTCACCGGGAAGCGGCGGATCTGGCAGATCAAGGGCACCGGCGTGCTCCGCGGCGGCAACGGTCCGGCGCGGGGACCGTTGGCCGGCGGGTGCCTCTCGGTGCTGGTGACCACCCTGGGGACGCCTTACGAGATCGATACCGCGGGAAAGATCGTTTTCCTGGAGGACGTGGGCGAGCGCCCCTACCGTATCGAACGCATGCTGACTCACCTGCGCATGGCCGGGAAGCTCGACGGTGTCGCGGGCGTGGTGACCGGCGCTTTCAACGACTGCGAGACCGGCGCCGACCGGGACGTCACCGAAGTTCTCACCGAAGTCTTCGCCGGAGCCCCCTACCCGGTGGTGACGGGTCTGCCCTGCGGCCACGCCACCCCGAACACCCTGCTTCCCATCGGGCTCGACGCCGAGCTGGACGGCCGCAACGGCGTGCTGATGCTGGTGGAGCCGGCGACCCAGGCGGCGTGTTGATGCCGGCGGCGCGCCACGTCCAGCCCGAGGACGGCGCGCGGGTCTGGCGCGCACTGGACCAGACCGGCCGGCGCGGCGTGTCGGAGGGTGTTGCGCCCGGCATGGTCATCCTGGTAGGCAACAGCCGGGAAGTCCTCTTTCACCGCGCCTACGGCAGCCGGGCGCTGGTCCCCACTCGCCTCCCGATGCTGCCCGACACCGTGTTCGACGTAGCCTCCCTCACGAAACCCATCGCCGCCACCACCGCCATGATGCTGCTGGCGCGGGACGGAAGGGTGGGTCTCGACGACCCGGTGAGCGCCGTCGTTCCCGAATTCAGCGAAGGCCCCAAGTCCGCGGTAACGTTCCGCCAACTCCTGAACCACACCTCGGGCCTGCCGGCGTGGAAACCGTACTACGAGACCTCCATCCCACTCTCCGTCATTCCTGCGAAACAGGCCGTGTCAAAACTCGTGAGGCAGGGACCCTACGGATCGTCATTCCCGCGAAAGCGGGAATCCATGGGCGGTGGTGGGGCATTGCAGTGGCGTTTCCCCGCCTCGCCACCCCTGGATTCCCGCTTTCGCGGGAATGACGGAGAGGGTCGCGGCCGCATTTTTGCGCGAGTCCATGCGGAGCCGCTGGCGGCCGCCCCGGGGGAGCAGGTCTGTTACAGCGACCTTGGGTTCATCCTCCTGGGAGAGGCCGTCGAGAGGCTCACCGGGAGACGGCTGGACCGGTTCTGCCACGAAGAAATCTTTACGGCCCTTGGGCTCTCGTCGACGTTCTTCGTGGACCTGAGCCCGTCTTCATGCGGGCCGCGGGCTGCTCTCGTCCATACCCTGGCCGCCACCGAAGACTGCCCCTGGCGCGGGAAGATCCTCTGCGGCGAGGTCCACGACGACAACGCCTTTGCCATGGGCGGGGTGGCCGGCCACGCCGGACTGTTCTCGTCGGCGCCGGATATCCACCGTTTCCTGCGCTTTCTCGGACACTGCCGTGACGACGCCGAGCCGGACTTCCTGCCTAGCGCCATCGTGCGCAAGTTCCTTGAGGCGGAGCGACCCATCACCGGTCAGACCCACGTGCTTGGCTGGGATACGCCTTCACCCGAGGGTTCATCCAGCGGCCGCCACTTTTCTCCCAAGACCGTCGGCCACCTCGGTTTCACCGGCACCTCCATCTGGTGGGACCTGGAGCGGGACGTGCACGTCGTCCTCCTCACCAACCGCGTGCACCCGTCGCGCGACAACGACGTCATCCGGGAGTTCCGTCCGCGCGTGCACGACGCGGCCATGGACGCGCTGTTTTCATGATTCCCCGCCTGAGCCCCGGAGCGCACGTTCATTTCGTCGCCGTCTGCGGCGTCGGTACCGGTTCCCTGGCCGGCCTGCTGCACGAGCGGGGCTACCGCGTCACCGGCTCGGACGAGAACGTCTACCCGCCCATGAGCACGTTCCTGGCAGGCATCGGCATCGACATCCTGCCCGGTTTCAGCGAGGCCCATGTCGCCCGGCGTCCCGACCTGGTGGTCATCGGCAACGCGGTGTCCCGGGGCAATCCCGAGGCGGAGGCGGTCCTGCGCCAGGGCATCCCCTACGTGTCCCTGCCCCAGGCCCTGGGCCGGTTCCTCGTCGACGGCAAGCGTTCGGTGGTGGTGGCCGGCACCCACGGCAAGACCACCACCACTTCGTTGATGTCCTGGGTGCTGGTGGCCGCCGGGTTGGACCCGAGCTTCTTCATCGGCGGAATCCCGGTGAACTTCGCCAGCGGCTTCCGCTCCGGCGACGGGTCCTGGGTGGTGATGGAGGGCGACGAGTACGACAGCGCCTTCTTCGACAAGGGGCCCAAGTTCCTTCACTACCAGCCGGAACGGGTGATCCTCACGAGCCTCGAGTTCGACCACGCGGACATCTACCGGGACCTCGATCACGTGAAGGAAGCCTTCCGCCGCCTGGTGGCGATCATCCCCGCGGGCGGCAGCCTGCTCGTGTGCGACGACGCCGTCCATGCCCGGGAACTCGTGCGCGACGCGGCCTGCCCGGTTCTCTCCTATGGGCTGAGCGGAGCCGCGGACTGGCAGGCGCGCGACGTCCGGACGGAACGGGGCCGCACGGTGTTCACGCCGTGCTACAAGGGCGATGCCGAAGGTCCGGTGGAGCTGCCCCTCATCGGGCGCCACAACGCCAAGAACGCGCTGGCGGTCTACGCCACGGCGCGCGAGATCGGCTTGAGCGCGTCCGGCATCCGCTCCGCCTTGGCGTCCTTCCAGGGGGTGCGGCGGCGGCAGGAGATCGCCGGCGAGGCGGCCGGGGTCCTGGTCATCGACGACTTCGCGCACCATCCCACCGCGGTGGCCGACACCATCGCCGCGGTGCGGGAGGCATGGCCGGGACGCCGGCTCTGGGCGGTGTTCGAACCCCGCAGCCAGACCAGCCGGCGCCGCGTTTTCCTGGAAGAGTTCGCGGAGGCGCTGGCCCGGGCCGACCGCGTCCTCCTGCCCGACCTCTACCATCCGGAGAAGATCCCGGAAGACCAGCGGCTCTCGCCCGCGGAACTCGTGGACGGCATCAACCGCCGCCACGGGGACGAAGCGGCCTCCTACCTGCCGGGCGTCGACGACATCGCGGCCGCGATGGTCCGCGATGCAACCGCGGGCGACGTCGTGCTGGTAATGTCCAACGGCGGCTTCGGGGGTCTTCCCGCGAAGGTCGTTGCGGGCTTGCGTGGGCGGGAATCCGGCTGACGGGGGCGTGACTGCCGAGCCTTCGCGGAGACCGCCCGGGCGATAGGCGCGCGCGAATCTTGACTTGGCCGGAGGCGTTGTTTAGATTCGGACTTGTGGACAGTCAAGGACAGGCTCTTCGTTTGACCGACGCCGCAGTCGCGCACGTCAAGAAGATTCGCGAGCGGGAACATCTGGACGGCCGGGGACTGCGGGTGTCCGTCACCCCCGGAGGCTGCTCCGGCTATTCCTACAAGCTGGACTTCGACGACGGCCCCAAGCCCGACGACATGGTGCTCGAACTGGACGGCCTGCAGGTCTTCGTGGAGAAGCCCATCCTGCAGCAACTCGAAGGAACGGTCATCGACTACGTGAGCGAGCTTCAGGGCGCCAGCTTCCGCTTCACCAACCCCAACGCCACCGGCACCTGCGGGTGCGGCACTTCCTTTTCGGCGTGAAGGCCCGGCGCACCTCTTCGGGCCCGGGCATTCGTCTTCCGAGGTCATCACCTTGAAAGCGGTACAGATCTACGAGCACGGCGGCGCCGACAAGCTGTGCTACGAGGACGCGCCGGATCCGGTCTTGCGCTCGCCGCGGGACGTGATCGTGCGCCTGCGGGCCGCGTCCCTGAACCACATCGACCTGTGGAACCGCAAGGGGTTGACCGGGATGAAGGTGGAGTTCCCGCACATCCTCGGCGCCGACGGCGCGGGCGTGGTGGAGGAGGTGGGGAGCGAGGTCACCCACGCCAGGAAGGGCGACGCGGTGTGTCTCTATCCCCCGGTGGGGTGCGGCGCCTGCGACTTCTGTCACACGGACCGGGACTTCATGTGCGTGCGCTTGCGCGTTCTCGGCGAGGGCATGAAGGGATCGTACGCCGAATACGTGACGATTCCCGGCGACAACTGCTTCCCCATCCCCGAGGGCTACGGGTTCGAGGACGCCGCGGCGTTTCCGTTGGTGTTCGTGACGGTGTGGCGCATGCTCGTGACCAACGCGCGCCTCGCGCCTGGAGAAAAGGTGCTGATCCTGGGCATCGGCGGCGGCGTGGCCATTGCCGCGCTGCAGATCGCCAAGGCCATGAACGCCTGGGTGGCGGTGACCTCGAGCAGCGACGAGAAGCTCGCGCGCGCCCAGAGCCTGGGGGCGGACTACGGCTTGAACTACACCCAGCGCGACTTCACCCGCGAGATCCGCGACGTCACCGGCAAACGGGGCGTGGACGTGGTGGTGGACTGCGTGGGCGGCGATAGCTGGGCCAAGAGTCTCGCCTCCCTCGTCAAGGGAGGACGGCTCGTGACCTGCGGCGCCACCACCGGCGCCACCCCGCCCACGGACATCCGCCGGATCTTCTGGAACCACCTGAGCATCTTCGGGTCGACCCTGGGGAGCCGCGAAGAGTTCGAGCAGGTGCTGCGCTTCGTCGAAGCCGCGAAGGTCGAGCCGGTCATCGACCGGAGCTTCCCCCTGGCCGAAGCGGCCGCGGCACAGACCCGGCTGGAGACCGGAAAGCAGTTCGGCAAGATCATCCTGTTGCCGGGGTAGTGGCCTGTGCGCATCATCGGCGGCAGCGCGCGCGGCAGAAGAATAGCGGCGCCCAAGGGAAGCGCCATCCGCCCCACCGCCGACCGGGTGCGGGAGGCGCTGTTCAACATCCTGCCGCGGGATCTCGCCGGGAAGCGGGTGCTGGATCTCTTCGCCGGCAGCGGCAGCCTGTCCCTGGAGGCCCTCAGCCGGGGCGCCGAGTCCGCGCTGCTGGTGGACGAATCGGAGGCGGCGGCGAAGCTGATCCGCCGCAACGTGGATGCGCTGGGTTTCGCGGACCGGGCGCGGATCTGGAAGCACCCGGTGGGGCGGGCGTTGAGCCGGCTGGCGGACGAGGGTGCGGCGTACGACGCGATCTTTCTCGACCCTCCCTATGACGGCGGTTGGGTGGGAAAGACTCTGGCCGCGGTCGCAAGGGCCGGGACCCTCCAGGCGGAGGGCGTCGCCGTGGCCGAGCACAGTCCGCGGGAGCGGGTGGAAGAGCAATACGGTCCACTGGCGTGCCGGGACCGCCGGCAATACGGCGATACGGTGCTGTCCTTCTTCGGGATCGACAACCAAGGTTAGGTTCTTCACATGGCTGAAACCAGCATAGCGGTCTACCCCGGGTCCTTCGACCCCATCACCAACGGACACATCGACCTGGTGCGCCGGACACTCCGGATCTTCGACCAGGTGATCATCGCCATCGCGTACAACCAGGACAAGGGGCGCACCCTGTTCACGGTGGAGGAACGCATGGCCACCGTGCGCAAGGTCTTCGAGTCCGAGGAGCGCGTGCGCGTGGACAGCTTCCAGGGCCTGCTCGTGGACTACGCCGAGGCGGTCTCCGCCAAGGTGGTCATCCGGGGGCTGCGCGCCGTCTCCGACTTCGAGTACGAGTTCCAGATGGCCACCATGAACCGCCGGCTGAAGCCGAACATCGAGACCTTCTTCATGATGACCAGCGAGTCGTCCTTCTACATCAGCTCCCGGCTGGTCAAGGAGGTCGCCGGGCTGGGCGGGGACGTGGCCGCGTTCGTCCCCGAGGTGGTGCTCGATCAACTCCTGGAGAAGTTCCCCCGGCCGTAACCGGCCCTGATCCAGGCTCCCGCCCCGGCTCCGGTTGACACCGCCATACCAACGGGCTACAACCATCCTGCGGGGTGGAGCAGCCCGGTAGCTCGCAAGGCTCATAACCTTGAGGTCGGTGGTTCAAATCCACCCCCCGCATCCACGCCGCTCACGGGCTACACCACACACTCTCACGTCACTCACGTCATGCCATGAAAGTACACGAACGCGTCCTTACGCCTGAAAGAGACGGCATCTACGGTTATCTGGCCGCGCCGGAGCGGGACACGCCGGGGCCGGCGCTGCTCATGACGCACCAGAACACCGGCGTCACCGACTACATCAAGATCGAGGCGCTGAAGTTCGCCCACCTGGGCTACACCGTGGTGATCCCGGACCTGTACTCGATGCTGGGCTATCCCGACGTGACCCACATCCACACGGGCCGGCAGATCCAGGCGCGCACCAAGGACGGGGAATTCGTGCGGGTCATCCGGCAGGGCTGGGACTATCTCACCTCGCGGAGCGACGTGGACGCTGGCCGCGTGGCCGTGTCCGGGTACTGCATGGGCGGGCGCATCGCCATCCACTTCGTCGCCGAGACCCCCGAGGTGCGGGCCTTCGTCGGCTACTACCCCACGATCCGCGACGAACCCGCCACGGAGATCAGGCCGGTGCATCCCTGCGACAACGCGCGCAAGTTCAAGTGTCCGTCCATCATCCTCTACGGCGTCGACGACCGCATCTCCACCGTGCCCATCCAGCAGCGGGTGTGGGAGAGCTTCCTCGCCAACGGGCAGCCGCTGGAGTGGCATTTCTTCCCCTTCGGCGGCCACGGCTTCGTGGACCCCGGCACTGAAGGGTACCATCCCCATGCCGCCAAGCTTTCCTTTCCCCTGGTGGTGGACTTCATGGCCCGGGAGCTCGACCACGATGCCGACGGCCTGACGTTCTCGGAAAACTGAACCTCCAACTCCTGTTTCCGGAGCGGGTATGCGGCACCTTGTCACCGGACTCACGATCTTCGACGAGGCCCGCGCAACGCCGGGCTACACGATCTTCAGCCCCCTCGGACGGAAGGCCACACACCTGATCGACTTGCACGGCCGGGTCGTCCATGAATGGCGCCTGCCGGGCTTTGCCGGACTGTACGCCCACCTGTTGCCCAACGGGAACCTGCTGGCCGCGGTTCAGACCACCGACGGCCCGAGCGGCTTGCGCGGCAAGGCCGGACACATTCTGGAACTCGACTGGGACGGAAACATCGTCTGGGAGCACGTGGACCCGTTCCACCACCACGACCAGCGGCGCCGCGCCAACGGCAACACCGTCTACGCGTCGTGGAAGCTGATGTCCGACGAGCAGGCGCGGCGTGTGAAGGGTGGACGCGAGGGGTCCGAGCACGCCGACGGCATCTACGGCGACGTGCTGCGCGAGATCGACCGCGACGGCAATCCGGTATGGGAATGGGAGGCCGCCTCATCCGAGGAGATGTACCGCCATCCCATCAATCCCATCTGCGCGCGCGTCGAGTTCTGCCATGCCAACTCCGTGTGGCCGCTGGACAACGGCGACCTGCTGGTGAACTTCCGGTACAACCACCTGATGGCGGTCATCGACCGGGAGACAAAGGCGTTCAAGTGGGAACACTGTGACTGGTCCTACGGCCAGCAGCACAACGTGCACATGCTGGACAACGGCAACCTGCTGTTCTTCGCCAACGGCGCGGACGTGCTCTACGGCGGGCCGGGCGCGGGGTCGCGCGTCATCGAGCTGGATCCCGCCACCAGGGAGATCGTCTGGCAGTATCAGGGCTCGCCGCCGGGGACTTTCTTCAGTTGGTTCATCAGCGGCGCGCAGCGGCTCGCTTCGGGCAACACGTTGATCTGCGAGGGTGTCTGGGGGCGGTTCTTCGAGGTCACACCGGCCGGCGAAATCGTGTGGGAGTACGTCTCGCCGTATTTCTCCGAAGAGCATCCGAGCTACAAGGGAGGCAACTACGTCTTCCGCGCCTACCGCTACGCCGCGGATTCGCCGGAGATCGCCGGACGAATCTAGCCGGAGTCCGGCGCGGCGTTGGGGGGTGACGAGCATGGAGCAACTCAAGACGATCCCCAACGGGGAGAAGGTCCAGCCGACTTTCTCGGCCAGCGAGATGAATCGCCGGCTGGCGGCCCTGCGCACCCACATGGCCGAGAGGCAGATCGACGTCTGCCTCTTCACCTCGCACCACAACATCCACTACTTCAGCGACTTCCTCTACTGCTCCTTCGGGCGCCCCTACGGCCTGGTGGTCACGCACGAGGGCCAGACCACGATCTCGGCCAACATCGACGCCGGTCAACCCTGGCGGCGCACGTTCGGCGACAACCTCGTCTATACGGACTGGCACCGGGACAACTACTTCGTAGCGGTGAAACGGCTGATTCAGGACGGCTGCCGGGTCGGCATCGAGTTCGACCACGTCACCGCGGAAAACCTGCGCAAGCTCCAGGGCGCGTTGCCCACGGCGGAGCTGGTGGACGTGAGCAAGCCGGCCATGCGCATGCGCATGGTCAAGTCGGACGAGGAGATCGCCTGGATCCGCGGGAGCGCGCGCATCGCGGATATCGGCGGCGGCGCCTGCGTCGAAGCCGTCGGGGTCGGCGTGCCGGAGTACGAGGTGGCCCTGCACGCGACCCAGGCCATGGTGCGCGAGATCGGCAGGAGTCAGCCTCACGTGGAGCTGATGGATACGTGGACCTGGTTCCAGTCGGGCATCAACACCGACGGCGCCCACAACCCGGTCACCTCGCGGAAGATCGAGCGCGGCGACATCCTGAGCCTGAACTGCTTTCCCATGCCCGCCGGCTACTACACGGCGCTCGAGCGTACGCTGTTCGCCGAGGAGTGCTCGGACGCGCACCTGCGATTGTGGAAGATCAACGTCGAGGTGCACGAAGCCGGGATCGGTCTCATCAAGCCCGGGGTGCGTTGCTGCGACATCGCCGCCGAGCTCAACACGATCTACGAGCGCTACGGTCTGCTCGAAAACCGCACCTTCGGCTACGGTCACAGCTTCGGCGTGTTGAGCCACTACTACGGCCGCGAGGCCGGTCTCGAGCTTCGCGAGGACGTCACGACCGTGCTGGAGCCCAACATGGTGGTGTCCATGGAGCCGATGATCATGATACCCGAGGGCCGGCCCGGCGCCGGCGGCTACCGGGAACATGACATCCTGGTGGTGACGGAGGACGGCTCCGAGGACATCACCGGGTTTCCCTACGGGCCGGAGCACAACATCATACGCCGGCGTTGAAGCGGGCCCCGGCGTCGTGCTCGCCGCGGCGACCACGGGGACCGGACACCCTTCGGTCGCTGGTCGTCCTGTCCGGTACGGGGTTGTCGTTCAGCCAAGCCTGGTATATGGTTTTTCCTTCATTGCAACGGACCGAGTTGGCGAAGTGTGACTCCCCGGTCACGCCGCGCCGGGTCCGTTCGGCCCGTGCGTTCCTCCGGGGCGCCGTATTCGTATGGTTGAGACCAAGCCCAGGATAGTCAGGTTCGAACGCGTTCAGAAGAGTTACGACGGCGAGACCTTGGTCATCAAGGATCTCAATCTGGACATAGAAGCGGGCGAGTTCCTGACCATGTTGGGCCCTTCCGGGTCGGGCAAGACCACCTGCCTGATGATGCTGGCCGGGTTCGAGCCGGCGACTTACGGCGAAATCTATCTCAACGATCAGCCCATCAACCATGTCGCGCCGCACCGGCGCAGCATCGGCATGGTGTTCCAGAACTACGCGTTGTTCCCGCACATGACGGTGGCCGAGAACCTGGCGTTCCCCTTGCAGGTGCGCAAGGTTCCCAAGCCGGACATCCGCGTCAAGGTGGAGCGGATACTCGACATGGTCCGTTTGTCCGGCTTCGAGAGCCGCCGGCCCGCGCAGCTCTCCGGCGGCCAGCAGCAGCGCGTGGCGGTGGCGCGGGCGCTCGTTTTCGAGCCGGCGCTGGTCTTGATGGATGAGCCTCTCGGTGCACTGGACAAGAACCTGCGCGAGGAAATGCAGTACGAGATCAAGCGCATCCACGAGAATCTCGGCGTCACCGTGATCTACGTGACCCACGATCAATCCGAGGCGCTGACCATGTCCAGCCGTATCGCGGTCTTCAACGACGGCGTCATCCAGCAGTTGGCCACGCCCAGCGTTCTCTACGAAGAGCCGGAGAATGCTTTCGTGGCGCAATTCATCGGCGAGAACAACCGCCTGCGGGGCAAGGTGGCATCCGTTGACGGGGACTATTGCGAGGTGGTGCTTCGGGATGGGGCGACGGTTCGTGCCCTGAAGGTCAACGTGAGCGGCAAAGGGGCGTCAACCTGCCTGTCCCTGCGCCCTGAGCGGGTCGCCATCGAACCCAATGGACAGGCCGAGGAGAACGTCGTCAACGGTCGCGTGGAGGAGTTGATCTATCTGGGGGACCACATCCGCGCCCGGCTGACCGTGGCCGGAGAGGAAGAGTTCATCGTCAAGGTGCCCAACGCTCCTCACCATGCCTCCCTTTCGAAAGGCACGTGGATTCAACTCTCCTGGGCCCCCGAGGATTGCAGGGCGCTCGATGCGTCCGGGAAGGAGGCCGCTCCCGCGTGACCGGGTTCCCGGGGATTCGTCCCGCGGAAGGGAAGCGGCAGACAAGGGACGTCCCGTCAACCAACGACAGGGACAACAGCATTGGAGGAAATCGATGAAGCGAATACTGAGTTCCTTGGCAATCGCGGCAGCGTTCGTGCTGGCGGCCGGCAGCGCCCACGCCCAGAGTCTGAACGTCGTGTCGTGGGGTGGGGCGTATACGGCCAGCCAGCAGCAGGCCTACCACGACCCTTACATGGCGGCGAACCCGGGCGTGAAGATCGTCAATCACGATCTGGGGTCCGGGGCGTTGGCGAAGCTGAGGGCCGAAGTCGAATCCGGCAAGGTGACGTTGGACCTCATCGACATGACCGCCGCCGATGCCATCGTCGCTTGTGACGAAGGGCTGGTGGAGCCCATCGAGCCCGACACCTGGCTGGCCGCGGCTCCCGACGGCACGCCGGCATCCAAGGACTTCTTTGCCGGCACCCTCACGGTTGGGGGAACCAACTGCTTCATTCCGCAAATCGTCTACTCGACGACCTTCGGCTACCGCACGGATGCCTTCAAGGGCAAGCAGCCCTCCAGCCTGCTCGACGTGTTCGACTTGAAGGCGTTTCCCGGCAAGAGGGCGCTGGAGAAGAGGCCGAACAACAACATGGAATGGGCCCTTGTCGCCGACGGCGTTCCGGCCAAGGACGTTTACAAGATGCTGAGCACCGACGAGGGCGTGGCCCGCGCGTTCGCCAAGCTGGATACCATCAAGGACCAGGTCGTCTGGTGGACAAAGGGGGCTCAGCCGCCGCAGTTGCTGGCGGACGGCGAGGTCGTGATCGCGTCGGCGTACAACGGCCGGCTGTTCTCCGCCATCGTTGAAAAGAAGCAGCCGATCGCCATCGTGTGGGACTGGCAGGCTTTTGATCTGGACGGATGGGTGGTGCCGAAAGGCGGCAGGAATATCGCCGCGGTGAAGAAATACGTGCGTTTCGCCACGGACACGCAAAGGCTGGCCGACCAGGCCAAGTACATTTCCTACGGGCCCGCGCGCCACTCTTCCGCCGGTCTGGTGGGCAAGCACGCGAAGCTCGGCGTCGACATGAAGCCGCACATGCCCACGAGCCCCGAAAATTCCAAGACCGTCCTCATTTCCGACTATGTCTGGTGGGCGGACCATCAGGCCGAACTCAACGACAAGTTCAACGCCTGGCTCGCCAAGTAGGCATCGTCTCGCCGGGCGGGGGCCAGGAGTGCTCCCGCCCGGCAAGCTTCTCCCGCTTGACCCAACCCACGGCCGATCCGCATGCCCACGCCAACCGACGATGTGATGCGTACCGCGGACGGCACGCCGCTGAAGATCAGCCTTCAGAGGGCATTGGTACGCAGCAGGCTGCGAGCGCTGCTGCTCGTGCTGCCGCTGTTGGCCTTTGTGCTGGTCTTCTTCCTGTTCCCCATCGGCCACATGCTGTTTCGCAGCGTCGACAACCGGATCGTCGGGTCCGTGTTGCCGCGCACGACCGTGGCCATACAGGACTGGGATCCCGATCGAGCGAAGTTGCCCGACGAGGCCGTCTTCGAAGCCCTGGTGCGCGACATTCAGACGGCCTTCAAGGACAGGACACTGGGCCGTGTCGGCCGCCGGCTGAACTACGAGAAGCCCGGCATGTCGAGCCTGTTCAGGAAATCGGGCAGGCGCGCGGCGCGCATCACCGGGGCTCCCTACCGGGACCGGATGATCGCCATCGACAAGCGTTGGGGAGACCCGAGCACCTGGCGCCTGATCCATCGGGAGTCGGGCGCGTTGACCAACGCCTACTTCCTCGCCGCCGTCGACCTGAAACTGAGTGAGCGCGGCGCCATCGTCAGGCAGCCGGAGCCGCGCCGGATCTACCTGACGCTGTTCTACCGGACTCTATGGATGAGCGGGCTGATCACCGTGCTGTGCCTGCTGCTAGGCTACCCCGTCTCCTACCTGCTGGCCACGTTGCCGCTCCGCGTCAGCAATCTGCTGATGATCCTTGTCCTGTTGCCGTTCTGGACGTCCCTGCTCGTGCGCACCACGGCCTGGATCGCGCTCTTGCAGACCGAGGGCGTGCTGAACGACATCATGGTGTTTGCCGGGGTCCTGTCCGAAGACGGCCGGCTGCAGATGATCCACAACAAGTTCGGCACGGTCGTGGCGATGGTTCACATCCTGCTGCCGTTCATGATCCTGCCGCTCTACTCCGTGATGAAGACGATTCCTCCGTCCTTGATGCGCGCCGCCCGCTCGCTCGGCGCGACACCCTTCACCGCGTTTGTAAGGGTGTACATGCCCAATACGGTGGCGGGCGTCGGGGCCGGTTGCATCATGGTGTTCATACTTTCCATCGGGTACTACATCACGCCGGCGCTGGTGGGAGGCCGCACCGGCACCTTCATCTCCAATTTCATCGCCTTGCACGTCGGTGAAACGCTGAACTGGGGCCTGGCCGCCGCGCTCGGGGCCCTGTTGCTCGGTCTGGTCTTGGCACTCTACCTGATCTACGACCGGATCGTGGGCGTCGACAACATGAAGCTTGGTTGAGCCTTTCCATGCCGCTGCCGACATACGCATCGCCGCTGGAGAGGGCATGGCACTACGCGTACCGCGTGATCTGTGCCGTCATCTTCGTGTTTCTGATCGGCCCCATCTTCGTGATCATCCCGTTGAGCTTCAACGAGCTGCCCTACTTCACCTTCACCCCGGAAATGCTGTCCCTGGATCCCGCCGGCTACAGCACCAAGTGGTACCGCGAGTTCTTCACCGAGGCTTCCTGGCAGGACGCGGTGTGGAACAGCCTCGTCATAGCCGTCTTCGCGACGCTGATCTCGACAGTTCTCGGAACATTGGCGGCTCTCGGGCTGAGCCGGTCCGAGATGCCGTTCAAGACGGCCTTCATGGCGCTCTTGATATCCCCGATGATCGTGCCGTTGATCATCTCGGCCACGGGCATGTACTTCTTCTATGCGCTCATCGGAATCTCGTCGACGCACCTGGGCGTCATCCTCGCCCACGCGGCGCTGGGCACGCCGTTCGTGCTGATCACGGTGACCGCCACACTGGCCGGTTTCGATCATTCCCTGCCCCAGGTCGCGGCCACCCTCGGGGCCAATCCCGTCCAGACGTTCTTCAAGGTGACGATGCCGCTGATTCTTCCCGGCGTGGTGTCCGGCGCCCTGTTCGCCTTCATCACGTCGTTCGACGAAGTGGTCGTGGTGCTTTTCGTCGGTTCCGTGGAGCAGCGCACCATCCCGTGGAAGATGTTCTCGGGCATCCGCGAAGAGATCCGCCCGACCATCCTCGCGGTAGCCACGCTTCTCGTCTGCGTCTCGATACTCCTCTTGACGACCCTCGAGCTGTTGCGCCGCCGCGGCGAACGGCTGCGCGGCATCCGGCCGAGTTGAGACAGAGTTCGTCATTCCAGCGAACAGGCTGTACCAACACTCGTTGAGCACGGACCCCTCTTGACGTCATTCCCGCGGAAGCGGGAATCCAGGGGTGGGGGTGGGGGGCGCCGCAGGGGTGGAAAGGGGCCGCCCTCGTCACAACTTGGCAAGGCGTTCCCGGCGCACCCTCTCGGCCTTGGAGAGCCGCCGAGGGTTGCCTTTCTTGCGCCCGTCCCGCCCCCGCGGAAGCGGTTCCGAGTCGTCGGCGCCGTCCTCGGGATCGGGCATGTCCGGATGCACCCTCATCTTCGCCAGGAACTCGCCGACGTAGACGGCCACGGCGCCGCTGCTCTCCACGCCGCGGCGCAGGTCCCGGTCGGAGGTCACCACGATGCAGGTGTCGCCGATTTCCCGCGCCAGGCGCTCGATGACGGCGTCGGCCTTCTCGCCGTAGCGGGAGAACACCACCGTCACGTCGCCCACCTGCTGGCGCGTCTCGTCGTCCCGGCCGTTGCGCCAACCGTCGAACACGGTGGTCAGGGAGTGGCCGGTGCGCGCCTGGTACGCCGCGACCTCATTGACGAGCGCGTTGCGCTTGTGCTCCAGGTCGCCGCGAAGACCCTGTTCGCTGCCGATGACGTTGTAGCCGTCTACGACGATGTGAAACGGCATGGTTAGGTTCTCCGTCAGAAAATTGAAGGTGGAACGTCAAGATATAACTGTTTCCACCCGTTGCCGCGAACGGGGTGGCGGCGCGGGGTTTCACTAGCGGGCGGGAAATGTTGTAAGCTGGCGGGTTCAAGTTGGTCCCGGATACGGGTTCACGGGGAGGGCCCCGAGGCCCGCCCGTCAACCGAGAAAGCGAGTCGCCCGTAATGTTCAACAAGGCCAGACGCATCCAGGAGTTGCCACCGTACCTGTTCGCCGAGATCGACCGGAAGAAGCGCGCCGCCCAGGCCAAGGGGGTCGACCTGATCGACCTGGGCATCGGAGACCCCGACATCCCCACGCCCGGGAGGATCATCCAGAGGCTCACGGAAACCGCCACCGAGCCCGCCAACCACCGCTATCCCAGCAGTTCGGGCATGATGGAGTTCCGCCAGGCGGTGGCGGACTGGTACACGCGGCGGTTCGGCGTGACCCTGGACCCCGCCACCGAGGTGGTGTCGCTTATCGGCTCCAAGGAAGGCGTGGCCAACATGGCGGTGGCCTACGTCGACCCCGGCGACGTGGTGCTGGTGCCCACGCCGGCCTATCCGGTGTATGCCATCGGCACGCGGTTCAACGGCGGCGACGTCCATTTTCTGCCCTTGACGCGCGAGAACGGCTTCCTGCCCGACCTGTCGAGCATCCCCGCCGACGTGCTCGAGCGGGCGAAGATGCTGTGGATCAACTACCCCAACAACCCCACCGGGGCGGTGTGCGATCTGAGCTTCTTCAAGGAAGCGGTGGAGTTCGCCCACCGGCACAAGATCCTCCTGTGCCACGACGCTGCGTACACCGAGCTCGGCTTCGACGATTACTGGGCTCCGAGCATCCTGCAGGTGGACGGCGCCAAGGAAGTCGCCATCGAGTTCCATTCGCTGTCCAAGACCTTCAACATGACCGGCTGGCGCATCGGCATGGCGGTGGGTTGCGCGGAGCTGGTGGGGACCCTGGCGCAGGTGAAGTCCAACGTGGACTCCGGCGTCTTCCAGCCCGTGCAGGAAGCCGCGATCCTCGCCCTGGAGCACGCCGAGGAGTTCTTGGGCCCCATCCGCGAGGTGTACCAGGAACGGCGCGATACCGTGGTCGACGGCCTCCACCGCGCCGGCTTCGAGCTGCCGGCGCCGCGGGCGACCTTCTACGTCTGGCTGCCCGTGCCCGGCGGATGGACCTCCACGGACTTCACGGCCCGGCTCCTCGACGAGGCCGGCATCGTCACCACCCCCGGCAACGGCTTCGGCGATCCCGGCGAGGGCTTCATCCGGATGACCCTGTGCTCCCCGGCCGAGCGGCTCAAGGAGGCCGTGGAGCGGCTCCGGCAGGTGAGCCTGTAGCGGTCCCGTGCGGCATCGCGCCTACATCGGGGTGGGCTCGAACCAGGGAGACAAGGAGGCGAACTGCCGCCGCGCCGTCAGGGAGATCGGTGGAATGCCGCAAACCCGGCTGCGGCAGGTGTCGAGCTGGTTCGCCACCGAGCCGTGGGGCGCCGCCAGCTCGGAATGGTACGTCAACGGAGCCGTGGCCGTCGACACGGGCCTGGAACCGCAGACGCTCCTGCGGCACTGCCAGGCCCTCGAAGCGAGGATGGGCCGCCGGCCCAGCCCGGTGCGCTGGGCGGACCGGGTCATTGATCTGGACATCCTTTTCTTCGATGATATGGTTTTGGAAGAACCCGGGTTGACCATCCCGCACCCGGAACTTCACCGTCGCCGGTTCGTGCTGGTTCCGCTGTGCGAGATCGCGCCGGATCTCAGGCACCCGCGCCTGGACGGCGATGTCCGGGGACTGCTGGCGCGGGTGGACGACGACAAACGGATCCGGGAAGGAACCTCTCCCGGAGGCGCATGAGCCACGACGATCATTGACGGTACGCCGCCATGTTCCTCAAGTTTCTGATACTGGGCTTGCTGGTCTACCTGTTCCTGGTGCTGCTCTACTCGAGCATCAAGAAGAAAGGCAAAGGCAGCGCCTCCGACCCCTCCCAGGGCGAGTCCATGGTCCTGGACCCCCACTGCAAGAGCTACGTCCCCAAGAACGAAGCCTACCGCTCCGGCGGCCACTACTTCTGCAGCGAAGAGTGCGCCCGCGCCTACGCGGCCCAGCAGGTCTGAGTTCAGGCGGCGGCCCGACCCGCCTCGACATCTCACTGTTGGCGTTCCGTCGGCTTGAAGCGCCGCCCGAACGTGCGCGCCTGCGCGGTCTGTCATGGCCTACATTCTTTACAAACTGGACATTGTGTCGTATCCTTGTCCTTGGCTACGAAACAGGGTGTGAGGGTGACATGGCCGAGTCTACCGGATCGATGAAGCAGGCGATGGGATTGCTCGCCGAGGGTTTCCCGGGGTTGTCGAGCAGTGCCAGGCATTTTGTTCGCGACCACCCGCGTGAGGCGCATCTCGCGGTCGCAGTCGCCCTGGAAACGGCCGCCGCGCAATGCGAGGCCGAAGAACGAAGCGCTGTCGTTGACATACCGGAAAGGCTGCGCCCGTTCGTCGTTCGTCGTGGTGACGAGGACATCCTGAGCGTTTCCGAGGCGGCGGCGCGGCTTAAGGTCTCCCGGACCACTATCTATGACTGGGTGGAAAGGAGAACTCTTCTTGCCTGGAGGTCGACGAAGCGAGGACTGAACATCCCCGCGGCACAGATTCTCGGCCCCGGACGGGTGGTCGCCGGCTTGGCGGATGTCGCCGCTGCTGTGGGAGACCCCGAACTGGCGTGGGCGTTTCTCACCCAGGAGTGGCCGTTTGAAGACACCGCTGCGCTACCTCTTGAGTTGCTGAGAACCGGCCGTATCGAAGATGTCCTCGACGCGGCACCGGGCTTCGGTTCGACTTTCACGTGAGCGTGCCCACCTATCCTCGGCGCAGGATTCGACCGTTCTCTTGAAAGCCGCTGTCCAACTACCACCACGCACCAAACCCTTCCCTTATGACAGCCAAACATGCCACACAGAGATCGGTCCCGGCTTATGTGTGGGTGGCGACTGCATGCTGTAAACAAAACGCCTGCCATGTCGTGAACACGCCAGATCGGAAGAACCAAGTCCCACAACGACCGGGAACTCTTCTACTAGATAACTCGAAGGATCTTGCGTTGCAGCCCTCGACAAAAACGGTGTCAGGTTGGCGCTGATCGACGATCCATCACGAACGTAGCCGATCATAAATGCTTCGCGGCTGCCCCACGCATAGTCACCGTCCACAAAGCGACGAAGGCCATGTTCACAGTACAAGGCTTCCGTCTTTGAGGTGGCAGCATCCAGTATCTTGGCTTCCGTGACGAGTGGAAACCGTCGTGTCCTGTCGGACAGATAAATAGATAGGTCGGGACGTTTCTCAAGATGTAGACCATTGAAACTTAGACTCTCCTTCCCTCGTGCGACGCAAAGGACAAGGTTACCCCAGAAGGGGTCCTGTTCGATCAGCCGATTGAGGCGCGCCTCCATCAAGGCAGTTACCTCCGGCTCGTTACCCGAGGCCACTGTAGCCGGCTTCTGTGTCCGGATATCATTGAAAGCCCGAAGCAACCCCTCCGCAATGATTTCGAGGTGCACCTTCGCGATCTCCGGCAGTGGAAGCCGAAGGCCGCGAGTCAATTCGGCGATTTGATCCGGTCGCGGGCGAATTGCTGAGCCCTTCATTTGGTAGCAGGCCCTTTCAGCAGATCGACGTGTGACCAGATAATGCGCTGGGCAAGCAACCGGGCCTGCGTCTCGCTCCAATAACGGCGTTGAGCGAGCCGCCCGATCAGAAGTCCATCGGTTCCGTCGCGAACGAGGACCTCAGACGCCGCCGCTTCGTCAGCTGCTCTAATCAACCCTTCCCAATCGCTTGCTTTTGCTGCTTCCCCTTCCCCGCGAAACGTTGTCCGTACATCGATGCCTTGCCACGGCGATATCTCCGGAGAAGGAATCTGGCGCACGGTCAGCGTCAAGCCGAACCGTTCGCACCAGGGTGTCAATTCTCTTGTGAGAATCTCGCAAAACCGCTTTTTTTCGTCCGGAGAGGGGACAGCCTGGGCGTTCCGTTGGTTTGTGGCAAAAGGCAGATTGAATTCCAGTGTATCGGCAATGACCTGCATGTCGCGCGGACCAAGGCCATACAAGCGCATCACCCATTCATCCACGTCGTGCCAGGATACTGCCCCCGAATTCAGGCCGTCGGTCAAATTCGCGATCTCAACAAGCTGGTATGGTTGGAGTTTGTGAAAATTCGGCAAGGGAATACGATCCAGCGTTGCCTTCTCTATCACTTCTCGCTCGAAACCGAACTCGCCGCTCGTGACAAGTGCCAGCCAAGTGACCAGTTTGCTTCCCAGAACGAGTGCGAGATAGCGAACTAGCATGCTGGCATCAGGATGCTGGCACGGACTGTATCCGTAGAACGTCTCGTTGAAAACGATACCCTCTTCAGAGATCGCCACACCAATGCGCCCTGTCGTTGCAGGTGGGGATTTGTGTACGACGACTAGTGGTCCAGCGAACAAATCTGGTGATCGGGGATCGTGAATGCGATCAAGCGAAAAAGCATTGAGAATTTCGCTATCGACGAAGATGCTCGCGAGGGATGCGACCGTAATTTCCGGCCGCTCCCAAAGGTAGCTCGCATCGACACCGGGCCGACCGTCGCCTCCCTGCCGCACCCGACTGCTCGGTCTAAGCGCTTGGTACCCGTTGCCGCTACCTCGCAACTGGCCTCCCTCCGTGACACCGATCGTCTCGCGCCAGAACGCGCCCAGTGTTGGGAATCCCGACGCGCGAATCCGTTCGACGATCGCGAAATCGGCTTTCGTTCCGCGGAACAGTATTTTCAAGATATCGGGTGTCTCGATAAGCTGGCGGGAAGGAACGACTTCGGCATTCAGCGCATCGATGCGCATGCTGCCAGCGCCATTCAGGGAACCTTCTATCCGGGGAGTGACAAAACGAAAACCGCCCCCAGTACCTGGTGTTCGGTTGGCAGCGAGCAGGATACAAAAAGGAGCCGAAACTTGAGGCCAGACCTTCGTTTGCCTCAGTTCCACTCCATTGATGATCGATGTGACGTCAAGCGCTTCAAAGAGAGCTTGGCGCGCTTCCGGCATCCCGTCACCCTGTTGGAAGAGCAAACGGGCATGGAGTGCGAAGGCGATCTGTCCGTTTGGCTTCGCCCATTCCATTGCGCGCCACACAAACGGCAGATCGAGCCCTTCGTTCGGCAAGGGTGGCGATGCGTTTGTGACCTTCCTGTCCGCCGCGATGCGAGCCACCGTTTGACGTACAAGGTCCCAATCCGGCAACTTCGTGCCGCTTGCCCAAGGCGGATTGCCTATGACGAGGTCATACTGTCCGACATGCTCGGCTCCGACGAAAGGCCCTAGGCTTCCGAGTCCCGCACTTTCCTCTTCGGCCGTTACCCTGTGCAGCACGGTTCCGCGTAGATTGTCGAACCGTAACTTGTCGACCGGTCTGGGATTGGGATCCAGCTCGATTGACGCGAGATACAGGCCTAGTGCCGCAAACCGGAGTGCGGCTTCGTTGGTGTCAAGACCCACGATCTGGTTAGAGAGGATTCGCCTGAGCGCATTGGTGTCGGGCCGCTGTTTGTCGGCTCTCCAATGCTCCGCGATCAATTCGCGAAACGCTGTCAGCAAGAAAATGCCGCCACCTGCCGCTGGATCGAGAATCTTAGCGGTTTTGCCTACTCCTTCTCTACCCAGCGCGCGGAAGGACGCCCGGACCATCAGATCCGCGATCAGTCTGGGTGTATAATAACCTCCTTCGCGCCTTTGCCGACGTGGCGCGTGGTTTCTCAAATAGAGTTCATATGCCTGACTCAGAACCCCGACCGGAATATGTGCGAAGTCAAGGTTGTCCCACTTCTGCTCCCAGCCAAGAAACAACTGGCTATCCGGTGCCCGCCGAAGCACGTCTCCCAACGCACGATAGGCGCCATCAGGTAAGGTCGTGAAGATATTTTCCGAGAGAGGTAGCAGGTCACCGTTGAACGTCTCATCAAGCCAATTCGATGTGACTTCGGCCAACTCGCGGGTGTCGAAGAGACTAGCGGCACTGGAAAAGCCGTCCGGCAGCAGGTTCCGATCCGCAAGGAACCTCGTAAAGAGTGCGCGGCCAACGAGCGAGACCGCGTCTCCGTCCGAGACTGCATATCGCTCGATCATCTCGGTTGTGGAACCGGTGAGCAAGTTGAGGACAACGCCGGAAATCCAATCGCGTTGCCTGCTGGCCGATTGCGGACGAATGTTGCCGAGTCGGGCCAACGCCACGGACCTCGCACTGTCCCCCAACTGCCAAGCCACACGGGCTTGCCGTAGTGACTTCTTGTCCAGAGCAATGCGGTAGACACTAAGGTGTCCGGGGGCGACTACACCAAGATAGGGAGCGTCTCCGCGCATGGCGAGTAGACGCCGTACGCGATGGAGTTGCTCGTCGTCTTCCAGGGAATCCGAGTCGACCAAGAAAATCAGGGGCGTGCCCTGCCATTCGTAGACGGCCTCCACCACACCCAGCGGGGTGTTTCCACTACGGCGGGCCGTCAGCAGTGTGGCGTAAGGAAGGAGTTCCGGACCGTCTCCATCGAGCAGACGCAAAGATGTTGGATCAGCGCCAAAGTCGATGAGCGAAGAAGCTACGTCGGCCATCGGTCTCACCTGCGCGCCGGTCGCAACTGCAACTCGGAGTGATCGGCCGACAAACGCGGCGCCGACTTAGCTCCTTTCGACACCGCATCACCCATCTAGCGCCAGATTGCTTTGACGGTCGCCCCCGAAATGACCTTGGCGGGCGCCGCCTCGTGGCTTCTTTGGAATGAGTTCCACTTTCGACAGGATCCGTCGATAGTCTCCACCCATCTCGCTGACCCCGACAATAAGGACTGTGATGAGAGCGAGATGAGTAGGAATTTCGCCTGAGCGCGCATAGTTGGAGATTGAGTTCGGGTTCATACCCAAGAGTCCAGCGAATGCACGGACGCTCAACCCAGCCTTCCCAAGTTCTACTAGGAACTCCCTATAAGACATCTCGGTGCTCGTACACACAAATTAATGTGGAAGACCACATACTTTAATGTAACCAAGGTTATGTTACAGCAGCCCGCTTCTCTTCGCAAGAGCTTTCAACATCAGCGAATTCTCCGGGATTCCGGCTAAAACTGTGTGCGACATCGTCGCTGCGTCGTCCAGGCGAATCCCATTCCAAGTAGGGTGGTAGGGCGTATGGCTCGAACATCTCACGCGTAGCACTCCAGAAAATCCTTCAGCAGCGTCTTCCCGCCCTCCGCCAGGATCGACTCCGGGTGGAACTGGACGCCCTCCACCGGGTGGCGCTGGTGGCGGACGCCCATGATGACGCCGTCGGCGGTGCGGGCGCTGACGCTGAGTTCATCGGGGAGGCTCTCCGGGTCGAGCACGAGGGAGTGGTAGCGCATGGCGGAAAAGGGGTTGGCCTGGGAGCGGTAGATGGTGCGGGCGTCGTGGGTGACGTCCGACATCTTGCCGTGCATGATCTCGGCGGCGCGCACCACGCGGGCGCCGTAGGCGGCGCCGATGCATTGATGGCCCAGGCACACGCCCAGGATGGGGATGCGGGAGCCGCAGCGTTGGATGACCTCGCACGAGACACCGGCTTCGTTGGGCGTGCACGGGCCGGGCGACACGACGATGGCGTTCGGGCGCATCTCGTCCACCGCGTCGGCGCTGATCTTGTCGTTGAGGGCCACGCGCACATCGGCGCCCAGCTCGGCCAGGTAGTGGTAGAGGTTGTAGGTGAAGGAGTCGTAGTTGTCGATGAGCAGGATCATGCCGTCTGCTGCCGCTCCTTGCGCCAGGACTCCGCCAGCTCGATGGCCTTGAGCATGCCGCGGGCCTTGTTGAGGGTCTCCTCGTACTCCGTCTCGGGGTCGGAGTCGGCGACGATGCCGGCGCCGGCCTGGATCACCGCATTGCCGTTGTGAAGGGTGATGGTGCGGATGGCGATGCACGTGTCGAGGTTGCCGTTGAAGCTCAGGTACCCTACCGCGCCGGCGTAGAGCCCGCGCCGTTCCGGCTCCAGCTCACTGATGATCTGCATGGCCCGGATCTTCGGTGCGCCCGACACCGTGCCCGCCGGGAAGCAGGAGCCGAACAGCTCAAGCGGCGTCTTTCCCGGTGCCAGCTCCGCCTTGATGTTGGAGACGATGTGCATGACGTGGGAATAGCGCTCCACGACCATGAGCTGGTCCACGTCCACCGAGCCCACCTCGGCCACCCGCCCCACGTCGTTCCGCCCAAGGTCCACGAGCATGATGTGCTCGGCGCGCTCCTTCGGGTCCGCGAGAAGATCTTCCTCCAACTCCCGTTCCTCCCGCGCGTCCTTGCCCCGCGGGCGCGTGCCGGCGATGGGCCGGAGCTCGATCCGGCTTCCGGTCAGGCGCACCAGGATCTCGGGCGAGGAGCCGATGATCTTGAGGTCGTCCAGCTCCAGGTAGAACATGTAGGGAGACGGGTTGGTGAAGCGCAGCGCACGGTAGATCTCCAGGGGCTCGGCCCGAGTCTTCGCCTCCAGCCGCTGGGACAGCACCACCTGGATGACGTCGCCGGCCGCGATGTACTCTTTCCCCTGGCGCACCATGGCGCGGAACGTGTGCGGCGTGACGTTGGAACGGTACCGGACGCCGCCACCGGTCCCGGTTAGGCTTCTGGCCTCCAGGGCTTCGGGCGACTTCCGCAGGGAGGTTCGCACGCGCTCGATGCGGGCCACCGCTTCGCCGTAGAGGACGCGCAGGCTCTTGTTGGTGTCGATGTGGACGTTGTCGATGATCGTGATGGTGTGCTTGAGGTTGTCGAAGCTCACCAGCGTGCGCACCAGCAGGAAATAGACGTCGGGATAGCGGTTGGCGCTCCGGTCCGGATTGGCCACCCCGTGCAGCCGTTCCACCGCGTCGTAGGCCACGTATCCCAGGGCGCCGCCGGTGAACGGCAGATCCGGAATCGTGTTGGCGGGCCGGTACTCTCCGAGAAGTTCCGTGAGCGCCTTCAGCGGATCATCGCAGGTCCATTTCTTCTTCCTTCGCCCCTCCGTCACCTCCACCTCGCGCCCCCAGGCCTTGAACACCAGCTCGGGCTCGGTGCCCAGGAACGAATAGCGCGCCCAGCGCTCGCTCCCTTCCACGCTTTCCAGCAGGAACGAGTGCCGGCTCTTCTTCAGGCGGTTGTAGAACGACACCGGCGTCTCGAAATCCATGAGGGTTTCCTCGTACACCGGAACGACGTTTCCGCGCTTGGCGAGTGCCGCGAACTCGCGGTACGAAGGTTGGATCATGACTGGATATAGAGGGTGTTGGGGAGGCTCCGAGGGTGTTTTCGACTCCAGCCGCCTAACTTAGCCGAAACCAGCGCACAGCGCTAATGTACCGGCAACCAGGGCGGCCGAATTGACAGGTCTGTCGCCGATGATCATGCGAATCAGCAACTCAGTTGTGGGTCATGTGCGGCGGCTGTGGCCGGTCTGGGTGCTGCTGCTTTGTCTGCAAGCCGCGTGCGAGCGCGTCCCCTCGGTCAGTTTCGAAGGCGCGGGCGGAGTCAAGGCAACCTTCAGCGTGGAGGTGGCCGATACTCCGGAGAAACGGCGCTGGGGCTTGATGTACCGGCAGGAGTTGGGGGACGACGAGGGCATGCTGTTCGTCTTCCCCGAGGAAAGGGACCATTCCTTCTGGATGAAGAATACGCCCCTGTCCCTGGACATGATCTTCATGGACGGGCGCCGGCGGGTGGTGGGGATCATCCACGACACCGTGCCGTTCTCCACCCGTTCCGTCAGCGTCGGGGTTGCAAGCCGTTACGTGCTGGAGGTTCGCGCCGGCGTGGCGCGTCGCAACCAGATCGCGGTGGGCGACGTGGGCCGCTTCGAGCGGCTGCCGTAGACAGCGGCCGTGGCGGGGACGGGGCGGCGATGGCCGGCCCGGGTCAGATCTCCCGGAAGAAGTACGGCCGGATGGGCTGGAGCCGCTCCTCGTAGGTGTCCGGATTCAGCAGCCACAGGGTGGCGGCGATGCTGCTCAGGAGCGAGTTCCCGTCCTGGGAGGTGAAGCACATGCCCACCACCTCGCGCTCCCCGCGCAGGGCGATGCTCTGGGTGACGATGGCCGTGTGGTTCAGGATGCGCCCGAACAGCCCGTGGTCCCGCCCGAAGGAGAACACCGACGCCGAGGACTTCTTGTTGGTGACGGCGATGCGGCGGTTGGAGCGGATGCGCTGCATGATCTGCTCCATGTCGATGGCCCGCTTCAGTATCAGGTTGAAGTGGATGGTGTGCATGTACTGGGTGTTGATCTTGAGCGCGGACGAGTAGATGTCGAGGTCGAATCCCATCGACTTGAAGAGGTAGTAGGCGTCGCGCCCCTGGTGGGTGCCGAACCTTTCGTCGTCATGGCGCCCCACCTCCGGGGCGGGGATGAAGTCCCCCTCCTGGCTGATGTCGTTGGCCCGGCGCATGCACACGAACCGTCCCGCCTCCAGGTTGTCTTCCTTCTCCGGCCCCAGGGCCAGGGTGTCGATGAGCACCGCGAGGTTGTGGGTGTTGCAGCTCACCACCTGGACGAAGCGGTCCTCCTCCCGGTCGAGGGCGGCGTCGTTGATGCCGCGGGCGTACATCTTCCCGAACCCGAACTCGCTGCCCTGGGCGATGAACCCCTTGCCGTTCTTGCCGGCGTAGTGCTGATAGTACTTTTCCTTGTTCTGGTTCCCCACGGGCGTGCAATCGATGACCACCGAGGCCCGCTCGATGGCGGCTTCGGAGTCGAACGACGGTTTCATTTCGAGCTTGGCGAACTCGTCCCAGTGGTCCTTGTCCACGCTCAGCCTGGCGCCCTTGCCCTGGAGCGCCGTGATCTTGGAGCGGTCGGTGACCCGCGGGGTCTGCTTGTTGAACGTCACCTCGTCGATACCGAAGGCTTCCCTGAAGCTCGCCAGGATACCGATGAGCGGCTCGCCTATGGTCCCCGTGCCGACAACGTGAACGATTTTCTGGTCCATCGGATCGACTCCTCGCAACCGTGTCCGGCCGCTCCCCGCATCCTTTCATGTTGTGCGTGTTGCCGTTACACTGTTCTTGTGCCGGCCGCGGAGGGGAGCGACGGCACCGGATCTCATAGCATACAGGCAAGTCCGATATAAGGAAAGGGAACGGTCTTGGACAAGAGCCAAGGGAGTCCGCCCGCGTTCTCGCCGGCGGCGTTCTTCGACGAGCGGTTCGGCGTGACGGCGCGGGACCTGGACCGGGTGCTGGGACGGGCCATGGCCCGGCAGGCGGACTACGCCGACCTCTATTTCGAGTACCGCACCCACGACCAGGTCCACCTGGAAGAGGGACTGGTCAAGCATGCGTCGGTATCCACCGCCAACGGCGTCGGCGCGCGCGTGCTCGCCGAGGCCAGGACCGGATACGCGTTCACCGACGACGTGACCATCAAGAACCTGGACACGGCGGTGCGGACGGCCAACGTCATCGCCAACGACCGGGGTTCCGACCGCCCGGCGCGGGTTCCCGCGCCCGCCGCCCCGCGCCACGACCTCTATCCCGTGCCCCACTCCTTCTCCGGCGTCCCCCTGGAGCGCAAGATCGCCGTCCTGCAGGACCTGGACCGGTTCGCGCGCAAGGCCGATGCACGCGTCAAGGGCGTTTTCGCCACCCTGTCGCTGGAGAACAAGGTGGTGCTCGTCGCGTCGTCGCAGGGCTGGGTGCTGGGAGACTTCCAGCCGCTGGTGCGCTGCAACGTCCGCTGCATCGTGGAGGACAAGGGCAACCGCCAGGCCGGCTACTTCGGCTGGGGCGGGCGCATGGCGCTGGACGACTGCGTCGACGCGGAGCGCTGCGAAGCAAGCGCCCGGGAGGCCGTGCGCCGGGCGTTGGTGAACCTCGACGCGGTGGCCGCGCCCGCGGGCCCCATGGATGTCGTGCTGGGTCCGGGCTGGCCCGGCATCCTGCTGCACGAGGCCATCGGGCACGGTCTCGAGGCGGACTTCAACCGGCGCAAGACCTCGGCCTTCTCCGGGCGCATCGGCGAGCGCGTGGCCACCGAGCTGTGCACGGTGGTGGACGACGGCACCATCCCTTGGCGGCGCGGTTCCCTCAACGTGGACGACGAGGGCACGCCCACCCGGCGCACGATGCTGATCGAGAAGGGCATCCTGCGCGGGTACATGCACGACCGCCTGAACGCCGCCCTGCTGGGCATGGAGCTCACCGGCAACGGCCGGCGCGAGAGCTACGCCCACGTCCCCATGCCGCGCATGACCAACACCTTCATGCTGGCGGGGGAGGAGGACCCCGAGGACATCATTCGCTCGGTCAAGGACGGCATCTACGCGGTCTCCTTCGGCGGCGGACAGGTGGACATCACCAGCGGCAAGTTCGTCTTCTCCGCCAACGAGGCGTACCGCATCGAAGGCGGCAAGGTGACCCACCCGGTGCGCGACGCCACCCTCATCGGCAACGGGCCGGACGTGCTCACGCGGGTCAGCCGGGTGGGAGCGGACCTGGCGCTGGACGACGGCATCGGCACCTGCGGCAAGGACGGCCAGGGCGTGCCCGTGGGCGTGGGCCTGCCCACCATCCGGGTGGACCAGCTCGTGGTGGGCGGCACGTCGGTGCGCGGGCCGAGCGGCTTTCAAGGCTGAGGACGGACATGGAGCGTTTGCCGATGGATCGGGAGCTGGCGCTGGGGCTGCTGGCGCGGGCGAAGGACAAGGGCGCCTCCCAGGGCGACGTGACGCTGATCGAGCGAGAGGGCGTGCAGGTGAAGGTGCGGCTCGGCGAGGTGGAGACCGTGAGCCAGGCGCACGAGATGCGCCTCGGGCTGCGCCTCTTCTTCGGTCAGAGCGCCGCCGCCACCTCCACCTCCGACCTGTCGCGCGCCTCGCTGGACCGCCTGGTTGACGAGACCTGCGCCATGGCCCGGGCCACGGCACGGGACGAATTCGGCGGCCTGCCGGAAGCCGGCGAGATGGCCGCCGAGGTGCCGGACCTGGACCTGCTGGACCAGGAGTCCCAGGGGCTCCCCATCGAGGACGGCATCGATGCCGCTCGCACGGCGGAGGAGCACGCGCTGCAATACGACCCGCGGGTGACCAACTCCGAGGGCGCCGAGTTTGCAAGTTCGTTCAACCGCGTCATCCACGCCAATTCACAGGGCTTTGCCGGCGAGTACGCCACGTCCGGCTTTCATCTCTCCCTGGCCCCGGTGGCGACGTCCAACGGCTCCATGGAGCGGGACCACTGGTACACGGCCGCGCGCCGCCGCGACGCGCTGGATTCTCCGGAGGAGGTAGGCCGGGAGGCCGGCCGCCGCGTGGTCCGGCGGCTGGGCGCCCGCAAGGTGCGCAGCCGCGAGGTGCCGGTGGTCTTCGACGCGTCCATCGCCGGCACCCTGGTGCGGCACGTGGCCCAGGCAATTTCCGGCTACGTCCTCTATCAGCGCGCTTCCTTCCTGTGCGACCGGCTCGGGGAGCGCGTGGCGTCCGACCTCGTCCACATCGTCGACGACGGCACGATTCCGCGGGCCCTGGGGTCGCGCCCGTTCGACGCCGAGGGCGTCGGCGTCCAGCGCAAGGACGTGGTCGAGGCCGGCGTCCTGCGAAGCTACCTCCTGGACGCCTACAGCGCGCGCAAGCTCGGCGGCAAATCCACCGGCAACGCCGCGCGGGGCGTGGGGCAACCCTCGGCGGTTTCCCCCATGAACCTCCACCTCATCCCCGGCGAACACGGCCCCGAGGACATCATCGCCTCGGTGGAGGACGGCTTCTACGTCACCGAGCTCATGGGCTTCGGTTTCAACGCCGTCACCGGCAACTACTCCAGGGGCGCCGCCGGCATCTGGATCGAGAACGGCGAGCTCGCCTACCCCGTCTCAGAACTCACCATCGCCGGCAACCTCAACGACATGCTGAGCCGGATCGAGATGGTCGGCAACGACCTCCGCCCGCAGAGTCCGGTGGCCGCGCCCACGGTGAAGGTCGGGCGCATGACCGTGGCGGGGGAGTAGGTTCCAGCCAATCCAGCAATCCGCAATCTGCGGTCCACTTCAAGGGGTTTCGGGTGCTGCCGTGGTTTCTGCGGTGACGGCGCTGCTTGCGATTCCACGTTCCCAAGGATTCGGGTGCCTGTCACCGGCGGCAACGGCTGGGGCGGGTCAGGTGATGTATCCCCATTTGCGGAAGGTGTCCTGGAGCGCTGGATCGCTCCGAAAAGCCTGGTAGTAGATGTATTCCGGCGCCAGGTCCGTCCCGTTGGGCCAGACGATAGTCTGAAGTTCTTCGTCCACACGAAACTGCCGGAATACCTCCGGATCCTTCAGCAACTCGAACACCGGCCCGGTCAGCGCTTCCGCAAGATCCGCCACGCCTTCGCGGCCGTCATCGAAGCACACCTGCACGCGAAAGCCGTCGAGCGGCGTCGCCTTTGTCACGTGAAGAAACATGAGTCATTCCAGTGGGTCGATGGGATTCGGAGTTTCTTTTCTACGACACCTTTCCCAGTTATCCGATGGTCGTCCCAATACATGGCGATGACAATTCCAAGGAATCTGCTGATAACCGGCATGTCGTCTCCCACCCCCTGCCGTCATGCCTGCTCGTTACGTCGAGCAGCCGTAGATAGCCTTCGGAACGCTGGGCAATCAGCCAAGCCGGGCGCTAATGTCTTGACCCGGTCAAGAGCGTTGCTCAAGTCGTATGGCACGATCGCGTCCTGCTCTTCTCCAATGGTCAAATCCAGCAACGTAAGGAGTGCGGCGGCCTTTCGTTCATCGTTGACCGCCAACTGTAGCTTCGAGACGGCTTCACTTCCAGTTCCAACCTCGCCATAGAGCCCATACTCTAGTGTTGACCAGCAATCAAAGGGGACAAGGAAACGCTTCATCTCATCAACGGCTTCGGCAAAAGCCTCGCCCGAGGCGGCGGGGATATGGGACAACTCTCGGCTTGTGTCGCGTGTCGTCAAGTCGCTTTCTTGTGGCCACACGCTCCGAAAGAACGGCTTGACGGCTACATGAAACAGCTTTTCAACGGATCGTATTTCTCCTTCTTGCGGTGGCCCTTCTTCCTGGAAGTACCGGATAGCGCAGGCTGCAAACAGACGCGTTTCGTCGTCTGCTGATCGGAGCATTTGTGACACGCGGGGTTCGGCCACCAAGGGCCTACGTTCGTCTCGGAACGCCGTCAACACTTCGATGACAAGGCAAGAAACAAGCGATTCCCGGGCTTCTCGACCGAGGCGATGGTCAGTTGCCCTTTCAATCACCTTGTCACCGATGATTTCAAGTAGAGGCTTGCCGCTTCGACGTGCGGCCTTGCGCCAAAGTGCAATGGATTGGAAGTCATCCGCCAACAACGGGTCCACCAGATATTGTTTCGTCCAGTCAGGGTCTGCGTTCTGGAAGAATGGCAAACGTTCCGCTAGTCGGCAGTGTGCCACTAGGCCGCTATGGTCGGAGGCGCTGATGATTCGATCTCGCATCTGCCGCGCAGGGCTGCCGTCGGAGAAGGGGCGGGCATCTTTGCCGACGGCTTGGCAGGCGGCCAGGAAGACTTCAATGAATTGTCCCGCTGGTGTGTTGAGAGTGTCGATATCCAGGGACTCTTGCTGGTCACCCGAAGAGTTGGTCAGGATATGGTCCCGGTCGTTAGCGACGGCATTGGTCCTTTCGACTGCAATAGGCCAAGCTTGCAGCCAGACGGGCAAGCCGTGTTCTGATCGGATGACATATCGACTCCAACTGAAGAGCCAGTGGCTGATACCCCAGATGGCTTCCGTAAGGTTCGTCTCCGACAGGTTCCTCAGCAGATACAGGATACGGTTTGCCTCATCTTGTGGCTGGGGTGGTGGTTCAAGACTCGGCGTCGGGGGAGATGGCGAATGAAGCGAAAGGAAACAATCCCAAAGGCGCGGAAACTCCTCCCCGGCCCTAGTGAATGATTCCAAGTCCGAGAGAAGGAGCACGGCACTACCGGCCCGTTGGAGCCAAGCTTTGGCGGAGTTGTCGATCCAATGAACTCCATCGTGTGACAGTTCCTCGTTCAGTGCCCGAAGGCGGGCCTCTCCTTCAAGCAGGTCATATGGAGTGTCGGCCGAGAGCCGCGGAACGGGATGCGCCTGTGCATCGAAAAACCCGCCATCCACGCGCATGTCTTCGAGTTGGGGAAGTTCCTTGATTCGTTTGAGCAACCATCGGCGGGTTTTTGGCGCTATGATGCCGCCGGCGACTTCCACTCGTTTGACTTCACGTGCGGCACAGTACCGTCTGCGAGTTTTGAGTTTGTGCGGCGGACCCTTGCACAAACGCTGGACAATCGTTTCCTGAACGTCCCGCCGAAGTTCCTTAACGCGTCTTGCCCTCAGTTCGGTGATCTCGGGGAATTCATCCAGACCCCAAAGCTCGTAGTCAGATAGTGTCACCAGGAAGTCACCGACATCGTCAGCGCTTACCAACTGTGGATCCCGGGCGATTGCGGCCCATAGGCGCCGGTGGACGCCAGACCGCGACAACTGCCAGCCTGGGAAGAAGGGCGTGGCGGCCTGCTGATCGAGTTCGGAAATGCGGATGACAATTTCGTGAAGCAACTTGACCGACGGCGCGATTCCATCATTAAAGAGATCGGGCTCACCGCCCTCATGGCCGAATGCTTCTTCGACGTCTCTACCCTTCCCGTGGGGACGAACGAAATACACACGGTGAGGACTTTCCCAAGGCACCTCACGGCCTTCATCAGTCTTGTAGATCCGATTGATGACGTTGAGCCCGTATTGGACTGAAGATGCCAGCCCGTCTGCCAGTTCCTTCAGGAATTGTATTTCTGAAACCGTGCCTATGTGGAGGTCGCCGTAGTCGTTCAGATTACCCAGGTTGACGCTCGTCAGGTTCGCCGACAGAAGGTCTTCAAAGATCTTTGGGTGTCGAGGCCTTTCCTCAATCGCTTTGACCTCCAGACGAGGCGCGAACAGATCCACAATCGCTGAAATCAGGGCGCCGGAACGCTCGCCTTTGCCGAGTCGATCACGGATCGTTACAAATGCCATCGCCGGATGGTCCCTGATCGGGCGATTAGACCAGCTTTCCTCGATCAAGCGCCATGCAGTCGCATAGGGTTCCTTCAACTCAGGACTGCCGTAATCGTTCAGTAGCTCGTCTATTGCGATCCGTTTGGTACTCCAGTTGGATTCTTTGAGCGCCCAATCGATCGTGGCTGGCTCAGCAAGCCGGTTCTTCAGAAACGTGGTCATGACTTGGGCGTGATGGCGGTCGGTCTCGCTCAACCCCGCCCATGAATGAATGGCGGTGGCTGGTCCGAACTTTTTTCCGGGCGTGGTCTCAATGATGGAATCCAGCCATCCGGGCTCGGCCTTCGCACCCGACGCCACACCTGCCAAGCGAATGCGTTCATTCGCATGCCCTCGCCTGAACAGGTGGTCGAACAGGTCACGATCAGCCTTGGGGGTGGCGGCTCTGCTCTCCCGTACGATCCGTCTTACCTCAACATCGACGGTTTTCGTCTTTCCGTTGATTGCGGAGAGTTTGGCCCACCGTTCAAGCGCATCGCGCAGCACGGAATGGTCTCCATTTCGAGCATCGTAGTGGATCGGGGTGATGCCCCGTGCCTTCCAGTCTTGCAATTCCACGGGGTCCCCAGAGCCAACGAAGGTAAACCGTTCTTTCAAATCGCTGAATCGGGCTCCGTCGGCGGCGACGGCGTTCAGCAGGTAGCGCATCGGCGGATCGTTGGCGCTATAGCCCGCCAGGACGAGATGGAAGAGGCGTGCGGCGTCGTAGATGAGATCAGGGACAATCCTCCGACGCAGATAGTATTCCCCGAGGTCCTGGTCCGACAACACGAGATCCGAGAAGCGAGCCGGATTCCGGTCCAAGGCTCCGTGAATATGGAGCACTCCAGCGAACTCCTTGCGCGTCGTGGGTCTCGGGATCGATCCCAACGCATAGGTTTGCACTGGGGAACCAAGGCGCTTGGCAGCGGCTTCGAGCAAGAGGTCAAAGTTGGTGGTCATGATCGTCGTGACGCCGCCGCGGTCGGCTAGGCGCATGAGCGCCCGATGTATTGGCGCCGGTTTGTCGCTTGCTTGGCGCAGCAGTTCCGCTACGGTGCTTCTGACCTTGCTCGTGATCTTGTTCTTTTCATGAGTTTGATCGTCCAGCCGGCGTTCAAGCATTCCCAAGACCACGTCGTACTCGCCGGCAACGAACCGCTTGACCTCTGCCTTTTGGTTATTCCTGAGCTTCGACCAACCCGGTTCTGTAGTGTCAAGTGCGCGGTTAGGAGTCTTCGGAAGGATTTCGTAGACGCTTGCATCAAGCCTTTCATAGACGTCGCGTACCAGTTCTCGGAAGTCAGGCAGCCCCGCAGGACGTGAGATACCCGCACCGCAGATGAAGAGTACTTCGCCCCGCGCATGTGCCAGAAGCAAGCGTTCCGGAATCTCCGGGAGGCCTGGGCTGAGCGAAACGGCGCGGTAAGCGTCGTCACCGTGATCGGAATGAGGTAAATTGCTCATGACGGTTCAAGTGTAGCAGAGTAACCGCCCGTCAGCATGGCGGCAAGATGAGGTCAGCATGGCGGCAAGATGAGGGTGGTAGGCCAAAGATGTTTGACGGCGGCAACGGTCGCGGCTTAACTTGAGGAAAGGAGAAATTCAGAGGTGGCAGGAAAGAAGAATACGGTGGGCCGAAAAGGAAAGACGCGCAGCGCCAGGAGTTACGGGCATCCTGAGGCGGGTGCGCTACTCCGGCCGGACATCGGGATGCAGGCGCAGTTCCGCAAGAAGAAGCCGCTGGCCACCTACCGTTACGACACCTCGCTGTCTCCAGCCCTCGAATGGGACGGACAGAATTCCGGTCGGGAAGAGGGAGAAGCGAAAATCGCTTCGTTGGAGGACCGCATAGCGAGGCTGTCCGCGATCGTCGATCCCGTCAACGGGGATCTCTCCGAAAGGGATGTCGCAAGGGCCAAGGAGGAGCTTGCCGCCGCCCGGGAAGACGCCACCGCGCTGAAGACGCTTTCCAAGCCCTTTCTCAACTGGGCTGGAAAGGCCGAACGGCTCTCCTTTGACGTGCCGACTCTGCCGTTGTTTGTGCACGAGCGTCTGTCCACGTCCGCGATCCTGGAGACGTTGAAAGGGCATACCCGAGACCGTCAAGTGAACATGTTCGATCTGTTCGGGGAGAGCGATCTCCCGATCCACGATCGGCTGCTGAGGGCGTACGAGCATCAGAACGGGTGGGTGAACCGGCTGATCCTTGGCGACTCGCTGGTGGTGATGAACTCCTTACTCGGGTACGAGGGCGTGGGCGGTCAAGTGCAGACCATCTACATGGATCCGCCCTACGCCGTGAAGTTCGGGTCCAACTTTCAGCCCTTCGTGCGCAAGCGCGACGTCACCCATGGCGACGACGAGCACATGGTGCGGGAGCCGGAGATGGTCCAGGCGTACCGGGACACCTGGGAACTCGGCCTGCATTCCTTCCTGACCTACCTGAGGGACCGGTTGCTGCTGGCGCGGGAGCTGCTCCATCCGTCCGGGAGCATCTTCGTCCAGATGTCCGATACCAATCTGCACCATGTCCGCGAGGTAATGGACGAGGTGTTCGGCGCGGAGTGCTTTGTCTCGCAGATCAGTTTCCAGACGACATCGGGATTTCAGACGAAGACGCTTGCGACCCTTGGTGATTTTATTCTGTGGTACGCGCGGGATCCGGAGAGGCTCAAGGTAAGGAAGTTGTTCGAGGAACAGCCCGTCGTGCTTGGTGAAGGCAACGCAAGATGGGTGCTTCTCCCGGACGGAAGCTACCGAGGAGTGACCGCGGCCGAGAGGCGTGGAGAAGCGGCCGTACCAACAGAAAGCCGTCTTTATAGCCCGAGCGGAATGGAATCTCCTGGTTCACCGAGTCAACCGCAGCCGTTCGACTTCCAGGGTCGGAAGTTCGAACCGAATCACAATCGTCATTGGGCGGCCAATTATCCGATCGGTCTCGAACGCCTCGCTAGGGCAGGAAGAATACATGTTGCCGCCAATAGCTTGAGGTATCGCCGCTTCCCTTCAGATTTCCCATATAAGACCTTGGGCAATATTTGGACAGACACCATGACAGGAAGTTTCACGGAGACGAAGTCCTACGTGGTGCAGACCAACCCCAAGGTAATCGAACGGTGCCTGCTGATGACATCCGACCCTGGCGATCTGGTATTCGATCCTACCTGCGGCTCGGGGACCACCGCGTATTGCGCGGAGAAGTGGGGGCGGCGTTGGATCACCACCGACACGTCGCGGGTGCCGCTTGCGCTCGCGCGCCAGCGCCTGCTCACCAGCACCTTCGAATTCTACCAGCTCAAGGAGCTGGGAAGGGGTCCGGCAGGAGGCTTCGAATATCGGCGCAGACAGAACGCCAAAGGAGAAGAAGTCGGCGGCATCGTGCCACACATCACCCTTGAATCCATCGCCAACGACGAGCCGGCAAAGGAGGAAGTGCTTGTTGACCGGCCGGAGACGGACGCTGGCGTCACCCGCGTGAGCGGTCCGTTCTGTGTCGAGGCGACCATTCCGACGCCGGTTGATTGGGAAGGAGATGGTAAGGAAGACTCGGGCGATGCCTCCGCCGCCAAGGCTTATGCGAGTCACGTGAATCGCATGATCGCGGTGTTGCAGCATTCGCCGGTGCTCCGTCTCGGCGGCGGTCAGACCGTAACCCTTTCCAAGGTGCGTCTGCCCGCGCGGACCATGAGCTTGTCGGCCGAGGCCTCGGTCGAAGGCTATGGAGAGCAGACGGCTGCCATCGTCTTCGGTCCGGAGAACGGCGCAGTCTCGGAGTTGCTGGTGTTCGAGGCGGCGCGTGAGGCATATGCCAAGGGGTACGGCCACCTCTATGTCATCGGCTTCGCCATACAGCCTGATGCGCGGCGCCTGATTGAGGGTTGCGAGCAGACGGTCGGCGTACCCGCGACTTATGTGCAGGCGAGCATGGATTTGTTGATGGGAAATCTGCTCAAGAACCTGCGGTCGAGTCAAATCTTCTCAGTATGCGGTCTCCCGGACGTGCGGATCAGAAAATCTGCCAAGCAAGGCTATCAGGTCGAGCTTCGTGGTCTCGACGTGTTCGATCCGGTCGCGATGGACTCGGATCATCGGCAGGGGAGTGATGTCCCGGCGTGGTTCCTCGACACGGATTACAATGGACTCTGCTTCCACGTGTGCCAGGCGTTCTTCCCACGGACTTCGGCATGGGAAGGTCTCAAGCGTTCACTCCAAGGCGAGTTCGAGGACACCGTGTGGGCGCATCTGTCGGGGACTGTCAGCACTCCGTTCCAGGCTGGCGAGCACGGGCAGGTGGCAGTGAAAGTGGTCGATGATCGCGGAAACGAACTGATGGTCGTCAAGCCACTCTCGGAGGCGGATGGGTGATCCGCACGGTTCGCATCCGGGGCTTCAAGCGTTTCGATGATGTGGAGTTCCGTCTGCCGGGGCACATGGTCCTGGCCGGTCCCAACAATACCGGGAAAACGACGGTGCTTCAGGCTATCGCTTCATGGTCCCTTGCCTTGCGGCGGTGGCGTGAGCTCAACGACTTCAATCCTCGACAGGGTTATACGCGTGCGCCTATCGCGAGGCAGGCGTTTGCGGCGGTTCCTCTTCGGAGTTTCGATCTGATGTGGAAAGACCGCGAATATTGGGATCAGATCGAGATCGAGATCCGGCATGACGCCGGCTGGTCCGTGACGATGGAGCTTATCGCGGACAGCACTGAGCAGATCTATGTCCGCCCCAAGGTGGATGTGCCGGCTGATACGCTGCGCAAACTGGACCTTGGCGTGGTCTACGTACCTCCGATGACCGGATTGGAGACAAACGAACGGCTATTTCAGCCTGCTGCCATCGAGCAGATCCTCGGCCTCAGCCGTCCCGGCGAAGTGTTGCGCAATCTGCTGGTCGTCGCGAGCCTCGATGATGCCGCTTGGGCTGCAATTCAAGACTCTATAGGGAAGCTCTTCGGCTATGAGCTGCTAGTCCCTGACGCCAGTGGGCCGTATATCCGGGCCGAGTACAGAATGACGAAAGGGGGGCAGCCCCTTGATATCGCCAGCGCGGGTAGCGGGTTTCAACAGGTGCTGATGCTGCTCACGTTTCTCAATACGAGGGAGGGTTCGGTTCTCCTTCTCGACGAGCCCGATGCGCATCTTCACCTGATCCTGCAGGACGCCATCTACTACGAGCTTCGCACCGTTGCCGCCCGTCATAGATCCCAGCTCGTCATTGCGACACACTCCGAGGTGATAATCAATTCGGTCGAGCCTCGCGAGCTATGTGTCACACTCAACGAGCCCCGGATGGTTGCCGACAATGAGGAGCGCAGCCGACTGATTAAATCACTTGGTGTACTCAGTAACGCAGATGTGATGCAGGCGTTTGAGGTCCGCGGTGTGCTGTACGTCGAAGACTACACGGACATCAACATCCTGCGGACCTGGGCCACGAACCTGAAACACAAGGCCGAATCCCTGCTCACTACCGAGTTGATGTGGAAGCCGGTGGTTTTCCAGGCGCAGGAAGGGCGGCCAGGGATCAAGGCGCGAGACCATTTCGACGCGCTACGACTCGTGCGGGACGAATTACCTGGTCTGGAACTGCTCGACGGTGACGCTCACCCCGCGGTACCGGAGACAGAAATCACCCGGACGGGCTTGCAGCGGCTTCGCTGGCGACGTTACGAGATTGAGAGTTATCTTGTTCACCCGCATGCGCTGGCCCGCTTCGTCGAGGCAGAAGTCGGAGTCGGCTCCGCTGAGCTGCATGTCCAGGACATGCTCACCTACTGGCGCAACGAATTTCCTCCGGCGGTAATGGATGACCCGCTGGGAGAGCACGAGTTCCTGAACGCAACGAAAGCGCGCTTGCGACTGCTTCCCCCTTTGCTGGACGCCGCGGGACTCCACGGGCTACCACACACTCGCTATCATGAGATCGCGGCGCTGATGCTCCCGGAGGAGATTCATCCAGAAGTGGTCGAGAAACTCGACGCCATTTGCCGTGCTTTCGGGGTCGAGCCATGAACCCGCACGAAGTTTCCGAGCCAATCCTGAACGCACCCTTCGATGAACCCAGGGAGCACTGGTGGATTACGGAGCACGATCCGCCGGAGCGGCGTCCGGGCCGGCGTCCAGCCATGTATTTTTACCGCCGCCCGGGCAGCGAGCCGTCGTTGGAGCAGCAGGGAACCGGCACTGCCATTGAGTTGAAGCTGGTGAACCGAGTCCGTGCCAAGCTTGCCGAATGGCGGCCCTTGGCGCTGCGCGGCGAAGGCGGCGTGACCCGAACCACCGTAGAGTTGTTGCGTTACTGGCGGCAGGAAGGACGGAGACACCGGTTGTTCTTTGCCCAGATCGAGGCCGCCGAGACGATCATTTTCCTTACCGAGGCCCGCCCTGATTTCCTGCAGGGGATCCGTGTCCCGCTCGACGAACCGGGCGAGGAGGCCCGGGCGGACGGGTTCCGAGCCTTTCGTCGCTACGCTTGCAAGATGGCTACGGGCACGGGAAAGACGACCGTCATGGGAATGCTCGCTGCTTGGAGCATTCTCAACAAGGTCGCAGCCCGTGGGGACGCTCGTTTTTCGGACGTGGTGTTGATCGTGTGTCCCAACGTCACGATCCGAAACCGGCTTGAGGAACTCAAGCCGCAAGCCGGTGAGGCCAGCCTTTACCGCACGCGTGACCTCGTCCCGTCACACCTCATGCCGCAGCTCGCACGTGGACACGTGCTTGTCACCAACTGGCACGTGTTTGAGCCGAAGACCGCGCAGGTCGCCGGCCAGTCGGCAAAGGTCCTCCGCGCCGGACGCGAGATCCGCACGAGGGAGACCATACGTATTGGCCCCAAGACAACCACGGCGCGCGGCATCCGTTACCTGACTTTGGCCGATCTCGAACGGCAGGCGGCCGCTGGCCTGATTGCCGTTCGTGATGAACAGCGGGACCGGCAAGGCAATCTCAAGTCGGTTTCCGTGGAATCGTTCCGGTACGTCGAGAGTGATGCCAAGCTCATCGACCGCGTTCTCGGGCGAGAAATCGGAGGCAAGGGCAACATTCTGGTCATGAACGACGAAGCACATCACGCGTATCGGCTCAGGCGTGTTGAGCCAGAAGAGGGCGAGGAGGATCTGTTCGGCGAAACCGATGACAGCGAGGAGTTTTATAGGGAAGCGACGGTATGGGTCGACGGGCTTGACCGTGTCCACAAGCATCGCGGTATCAACCTGTGTGTAGACCTCTCTGCCACCCCCTACTACCTGGGCCGGGTCGGACAGGACGCCAACCGGCCGTTTCCGTGGGTTGTCAGTGATTTCGGACTTGTCGACGCCATCGAGTCGGGACTCGTCAAGATTCCGCAGCTTGCGGTTCGGGACACAACCGGCAGCCACATCCCTGGCTACTTCAACATCTGGCGCTGGATCCTGCCGAGATTGACCCCTGCGGAGCGCGGCGGCCGGCGGGGAAGCGTGAAGCCCGAAGCGGTCCTCAAGTATGCGCATGTTCCAGTCGCCATGTTAGGTGGACTGTGGGAGTTGCTACGCGAGGAGTGGAGCAAACGGGATGGTGAAAGCCGGCCGCCCGTATTCATCATCGTGTGCAAGAACACCGCGCTCGCCAAGGTCATTTACCAGTGGCTCGCCGAGGACAAGGCGCCGGTGGGGATTCCGCCCGCGCGTCTTGAAGGTCTGCGGAACACGGACGGGAACCTTTGCACCATACGTGTGGACTCCAAGGTTGTGCGCGAGTCCGACAGCGGACAGACGAGGTCCGATGCGGACCAATGGATGCGCGTGACGCTGGATACAGTCGGTAAGACTGACTGGCCGCGGGACGGACAGAGACGGCCCATCTACCCTGAAGGCTTCGAGACGCTGGCCAACAAACTCGAACGACCACTTCATCCACCTGGCCGTGACGTAAGGTGCATTGTGAGCGTCGGAATGCTCACCGAGGGTTGGGACTGCAACACCGTGACCCATATCGTCGGACTTCGCCCGTTCATGTCGCAGTTGCTTTGTGAACAGGTGGTCGGGCGAGGGCTGCGGAGGTCCAGCTATGCCGTGGGGGAGGACGGGAAACTCGGTGAGGAAGTCGCGAAGATCTTCGGTGTACCGTTCGAGATCGTGCCCCTGAAGGAGAATCCCCCGGACAACGGAGCGCCGCCACCTCCGAAGACTTGGCGAATACGGGCAGTGCCCGAGAAGGCAGCTCTGGAGATCCGGTTCCCCCGCGTCGAGGGTTACACGCAAGGGATCAGAAACCGCGTAAAGGTGGACTGGGAAAGCATCGCGCCTCTGCGTCTCGACCCCATGGACATCCCACCTGAAGTGGAGATGAAGGCAGGCCTTCCGAGCAACACCGGGCGGCCTTCGCTGGTGGGTCCTGGACAACTTGAACGCGTCGATCTCAACCCGTACCGCAACAATACACGGTTGCAGCAATTGGTGTTCGAGATGGCGCGGGATCTGACACGGGATTATCGGGAGCAACCGGGTTGCGACGCGCCTCCTCACGTACTGTTTACACAACTCGCCACCATCGTGGATCGCTACATCAGGGAAAAGGTGGTCCCTGTCGAACCGGCGCGAGACATCGATGCGTTCCTCTCCCCTTGGTACGGTTGGCTGGTGGAACGCCTTGTCGCCGCCGTCCGCCCGGACCATGGCAACGGAGACGAGGCAGAACTCCCGCGCTACGAGAGCGGCCGCGGTCCCGGATCTACAGCCGAGGTCGACTTCGAGACGCGGCGAGTGCCCTATCCCGTCGTCAAGAGTCACGTCAACGCGGTCGTGCCCGACACCGCGAAGTGGGAGCAGTCCGCCGCCTACCGTTTGGACACTCACGAACTCGTCCACTCGTTCGTCAAAAACGCTGGTCTCGGTTTCGCGATCCCCTACCTGCACAACGGCGAACAGCACGAATACCTGCCGGATTTTATCGTCCGGTTGACCAGAGACACCGCCCACTACCTGATTCTTGAAACCAAGGGCTATGACCCCATAGCCCAAGTCAAGTCACAAGCAGCCCACCGGTGGGTCAACGCTGTAAACGCAGACAGGCGATTCGGCACATGGAGCTACGAGTTGGTGACGGACATGGGTAAGGTGGGCGAAGCCGTGAATCGGGCAGCCATGTCGTGAGTGCGGTAGTCTCGGTGTGTTGGTCGGATTGCGGCTGAGTTGATGTGTATTTGAGTTGATAGGACGTGGCTCGTAACTGCCGCAAAAGACCTGAACCTCAAAATGACCTGGGAACCTGTCTGGGCACTACCGAATATTGACTTGGACAAACCTGTCGAGAGTCCAACCTTTGCGCTCGTTCCTGCTTCGGATCCCCGTGTCCAATTTCTGGAAAAGGAACATCGGAATTTCCGAATCTTCATGAGTCGGTTCCAGGATCCGCATGGGCATCCCATTCGGCCTACTCTCATAATTCGTCGCACCGATGTTGCCGAAAATTTCAGGGGGGCGGATGTAGCTGCCAGTTTTCGTGATGTCCTTGTCGCCTGTACCGTCCCACTTGCGAGATCCCTGGACATCATCTACGACAACAGTCGTGACAGAGTCCGATATGGCAGTTTCTTTTGGGTCTACCCTTGGATGCTTGATCGAAGCTACGAACGGATCATTGCGCATACGCCAGCAATACTGGCCCTGCACGATGTGAATCATTTGAGAGGACAGTCGTCCCCGGAACTGGCGCCAACGACGTTGCGACGGCGAGACCTTGATGAGCCGCTGTTACAGGAACTTCTCCGCCGCTGGACAGCACGTTATGAAACCATTTCACCGAAATGGGCGGATGTCGCGCTTTTTCGATCTCTGAATATGGCGAACCAAGCCTGTCTTCTTCCGGCGGGCGCCGATGCTGTTATGCACGACTACGGGAGAATAATCGCCTTGTGGACAGCCGCCTGTGAGATTCTTGCTCATCCCGGAGGCGACGGACAAGCTAACCTAAGGAAGGTGTTTGAACTGCTGCGGAGAATACCCTGGGTGGACCAAAAATGCGGGCATCGGCGATATCTGATCCGACACAAGAAACGGACAGATCGAGAGAATCTGGCTGGTTGGCTTTATTGGCGCATCTACTGCTGCCGCAATGATTTTCTTCACGGCAACCCGGTTGCGATTGAGAATTTACTCACTCCCAACTCCCGCCGTGCACTCGACCATCACGCGGCTACTCTATATCGGTTGGCGCTGTCCTCCTTTCTGCGCTTGGCATGGAGTGAACCCTTGCCGGCAAGTGACGACGCCGACATTGTTGCGGAATATGTCGCAAGAAAAATGCAGTTCCAAGAACCACAAGTGGGATGTGAGGAGGCCTTGAGATTGTGTCGAGTGTCGGTTGCTCAACAACGCCGAGCTCGAAGGAAAGCGATTGAGAGGAGGCGGAGGATGGCCTTCTCAATGAACCTAGGACAGAATCGGACGGGACACGCACGACCGTGATAGGTCGGAGCCTGTCCAGGTAATCGCGTCGCGTAGCCCCGCGGGCGACCGCCGGTCGCCCCTACAGGCACATCTCCATGCCTCGCGGTATTTCCGATTGCACGGACAGTCGTTGGCTCGTCACAACAGTGGAGTCTCTACGAGGACATGCGGAACAATAGAAACACGACAATCGCAAGCACCAAACCGATCACCGTGGCCGCGCTCAGGTGGCGTTCGATGAGTGTGCGGACCGGGGGACCGAAGTACCAGAGGAGCGTGGCCTCGACGTAGAAGCGGAAGCCGCGGGATAGCAACGAGGCCAGGACGAAAACGCCCAGGTCAAGGCGGGCGGCACCGCACGCGACGGCCACCAGCTTGTAGGGGAGCGGGGTCAGGGCGCCGGCGACGACGATCCATGCGCCCCATTCGCGCCGGTACGTCTCGAATGCCTCAAGCTTTCCCGCATACCCCCACAGAGCAAGCAGAGGCTCACCCACGGCCTCGAAAAGGAAATAGCCGATGGCGTATCCGGCGAGGCCGCCGGCCGTCGACGACAGGGTGGAGATGCCGGCGAAGGTCCAGGCCCTGGCGCGCCGGGCCAGCACCATGGGGATGAGAAGGAGATCCGGCGGAACCGGGAGAAAGAGACTCTGGAGAAAGCACACGCCGGCCAGCGCCCAGACGGCGCGCCGCGTTGCTGCGCTACGGATGGTCCAGTCGTAGAGTCGGTTGAGCGTGCGGGAGTCCGTCCCCGCGGTCGAGTGGGTCATGTGCCGCGTCGCGGGTCATGCCTCCTTCACAGGACCTTGTACCCCTTCCCCAGCACCACCCGCAGCAGGCCGTCGATGTGGGTCACCTCGGGATCGAACTCGATGACGGCGACCTGCCGCTCTACCGAGAAATCCACCTCCGCGACGCCGGGGGTGCTCCCGAAGGCTTCGGAGAGATCGGCTACGGCGGTTTCCGTCAGATCGCCGATGGAGATGATGGCGGTCTTGGTGTTCATGGCGTGTCGGGTTTCGCATCGGAGCCGGAGGGCTGATTCCGCCCCAGCACGCGCTTGATCTCCAGGCCGGCGCGTTCGGCGTCCGCCTCCGGTATGTACATCTCGAAGGCGGCAAAGAGCTGGCGCTCCTCGCTGCGGATGTGCTGCTCCAGCAGGTCGCCGAAGTCGAAGAGAAACTTCCGCATCTCCTTCGCGTCGCTCAACCGGGCAACCATCTCGCGGAACTTCCGGTGATCGCCTTGGAGCCGGGCCACCAACCCCCGGGATTCTTCATGGGCGGCCATCAGCGGAAACAGCACCGTCTCTTCGGCCTCGAAATGAGGTTGCAGGTTCTCGCTGAAGAAGCGCGATGCCTGTGCGGCGCATGCCTCCATGGCCGCGGGGTCGCCCGGGTTGAGCTGGCCGAGGGCGTGCTTGCGGCAACGCAGCGCCAGCGCCAGGCCGTGATGATGGTCGTGGGAAAGCGGTATCAGTGCGGGGTGTCGTTTGGCCATGGATTGCCACGCAAATTGACGATGCCGGGTCTATGGGCTACCCTTCGTGCCACAAAGATCCTGGAGGTTGATATATGGCGGACGACATGATCGTCAAACGCGAAGTGGTGATGGAGGCCGACGCCGAGATGCTGGGGCGGCAGCAGAAGCGTGGCGAGGCGCGCGGTTTCACGGTGATGTGCGACGAGGGCGGGCACATCGGTGGCGACAACACGGCGCCGCCGCCCATGGCGTATTTCGCGCTGTCCGTCGGATTCTGACTGCTCACCCAGCTTTCCCGGTACGGGGAAATGATGAAGGTGAAGATCGACAAGGCGCGCGTGCACGTGACCGCGCGCTTCAGGAACGAGGGCTCGGTGTTGCGGGAGACGGTGCAGGCCGAGGGCGTCGGCGTCGAGACGAAGCTCGACGTGGAGTCCGACGAGCCTCCGGAACGCGTCGCCGCGGTGATCCGCAACTCGGAGCAAGGCTGCTACATCATGCAGACGGTCAAGAATCCGACGCCGGTGGAAACACGGGTGACGCTCAACGGAGCGGATTTCGACACGAGCAGGAAGTAGTCGGGCAAGACCGGGGCCGAGGCAGGATCGGTTCCGCGGACGGGGAAAGGCCATGGAGGGTTCCGAGGAAGTGATGGAAGCGCTGGTCTTCGACGTCGATCAGTCGGAGTTCGAGGCGCGCGTGCTGGAGCGCTCCCGGGAGACGCCGGTGGCGGTGGACTTCTGGGCGCCGTGGTGCGGCCCGTGCCGGGTACTGGGTCCGGTGCTGGAGCGGCTCGCCGAGGAGTACGGCGGGAAGTTCCTCCTGGCCAAGGTCAACGTGGACGAGAACCAGGAGCTGGCGGCCGCCTTCGGCATACAGGGGATCCCGGCGGTCAAGGTCTTCAAGGATGGCGGCTTGGCCGCGGAGTTCACCGGGGCGCTGCCCGAAACGGGCGTGCGCGAGATCCTGGAGCGGGTGGTGCCCTCACGCGAGGACGAGTTGACCGCGGAGGCGGATCAATTATGGTCCGCGGGTGAGGCCGGAAAGGCGCTGGCCATCTACGAGCAGGTGCTGGAGGAGGCGCCGAACCATGCGGGCGCACTCCTGGGGCTGGGGCGGGGGCTGCTTGAGACGGATGAGGAACGCGCCCTGTCCATGCTTGAAAGAGTTCCCCTGGGCGACCCGGAACGAAACGAGGCCGACCGGCTGATTGCCCGTCAGAAACTCAGTGCGGGCGAAGGCGCCGACGTCGAGTCCCTGCGCGAGGAACTGGCGGCGGCCCCGGATCGCCTCGACCTCCGCTTCCGGCTGGGCCAGGCGTTGGCCGCCGAAGAGCGCTACGAGGCCGCGCTCGAAGAGTTCCTGGCGGTGCTGAAACAGGACCGCGCCTTCGAGGACGACGGCGCCCGCAAGGCCATGGTACAGATCTTCGAAGTGTTGGGACGGAACGAACTCGCCGACAGGTTCCGCTCCGAGATGGCCAAGGTCCTGTTCAGTTAAACACTCTACGCCTGCGCCCCGGCGGCTTCCCTTGACGCCACCGCCGTAGCATCCAGCCGCGCCCGCAGCCGCGGGTAGAACCTGAGCGGGTTCTCGAACAGGATCTTGTGCTTCAGCTCGTCGCTGAGGTCTTCGCGCCCCAGGAGGTGCGGGATGTCCTCGCTGAAATCCCGCTGGTCTCGTTCGTGGGGATAGTCGGAGGCCCAGAGGAGCGTGTGCTCCGGCACCAGGCGGGCGGTCTCGGGCAGCAGCGTCTCCTCCACCTCGGCGGCGAAGTAGATGTTGCCTTCCCGGAAATACTCGCTGGGCTTGCGCTTGCAGTTCGGCGAGTAGTGGCCCTTGCGCTCGTACTCTTCGTCCAGGCGGTCCATCAGGTAGGGGACCCAGCCCGCGCCGCACTCCAGCACGCCGAAGCGCAGCTTGGGGAACAGCTCGAACACGCCTTCACAGATCATCGCCACGATCTGCCGGAACTGCGCGAACGGATGCTCCAGGGTGTGCGCCACCATGAAGTTGCGGGTGTCGTCGATGCCCAGGTCCGGAAAGCTCATGCCGCCATGGGGTGACACCGGCACGTCCAGCCGCTGGGCCTCCTCCCACAAGGGGTAGAAGTCGGGTCCGCTGAAGAGCTTCCCGCCCGGGGCGGCGGAAGGCAGCACCGCGCCCACCATCCCCAGCTCCTCGACGGCCCGGCGAAGCTCCTTGACCGCCTCGTCGATGTCCTGGATGGGCAGCAGCGCCACGCCCACCAGGCGCGGGCTCACACGCATGAAACGGTCGTGCAGCCAGTCGTTGTAGGCCCGTGCCATGGTGATGGCCCACTCGTGGTCGCGGATGGCCGCGTGAGTGAGCCCCTGGGTCGGGTACAGCACGGTCAGCTCGATGCCGTTCTTGTCGAGGAAGTCGAGCCAATGCCCGGCGTTGGGTCCGGTGCCGCCGCCGACCCAGCCGCCCGGCTGCCTCAGCGAGCGCAGGTAGCCGTCCATGGTAAGGCCCGGCCAGAAACTGTAGGACCGGTGCCATTCCAGTTCAGCGTACGGACCGCCGATGTAGTCGCGAAGCTCGTCGTCGATCTCCATCACGTGCCCGTCGGCGTCGATGATGCGTTGTTGGGACATGGCCTTCTCCCTTCGGATCAATAGCGTTTCGATGCCGTAGATAGTAGCCCGGATGGCACGGTCGGGCAAGCTGGAAGGCGTCCGCGGCGGCTTTCTTCCCGCCTCTACCCATGTCAAAATTGATTCTCTATAATCGCAACCGGTGCATCCAAGCGAGGAGGTACGTGCCATGTCGAGACTGCGCGGTTTGATGTTGGCGGCAGCCGTCCTGGTCGTGTTCGCCACCGCGGCGTACGCGCAACGCGGCGCCGACGGCGAGCTCAGGATGCTCTACTGGCAGGCGCCGTCGGTCCTGAACCCGTTCCTCTCCGGGGGGACCAAGGACATCCACGCCGCGGCGTTCGTCATCGAGCCGCTGGCGCGCTACGACGACGACGCCAACATGGTCCCGGCGCTGGCGGCGGAGATACCCACCGTCGAGAACGGCGGGGTGGCCGCCGACCTCAAGTCCGTCACCTGGAAGCTCCGGAAAGGCGTGACCTGGTCCGACGGGACGCCGTTCACCGCCGCCGACGTCGCCTTCACGGCGACCTACTGCATGCACCCGGACGGAGGCTGCAACGCCGCGCCCCGGTTCGAGAATGTGGCCGCGGTGGAGGCGGTGGACGACCACACCGTGCGGATCTCCTTCAAGGTCGCGATGCCGTTCCCCTACGGGCCGTTCGTGGGCTCCACCTGCCCGGTGATCCAGAAGAAGCAGTTCGAGGGCTGCCTGGGAGCCAAGGCACCCGAATGTACCCAACAGAACTTCGGCCCCATCGGCACCGGCGCCTTCAAGGTGAAGGAGTTCCGGCCCAACGACGTGGTGCGCTACGAGATGAACGAGCGCTACCGCAACCCCGACCAGCCGGCCTTCGCCTCGGTCCTGGTGAAGGGCGGCGGCGACGCCGTGTCGGCGGCCCGGGCGGTGCTGGAAACCGGCGAGTTCGACTACGCCTGGAACCTCCAGGTGGAGCCCGAGATCCTCGCCGCCATGGAAAAGGCGGGCAAGGGCAAGGTGGTGTCGGCCTTCGGCACCCTGGTGGAGCGGCTGATCGTGCAGCTCGCCAATCCCGATCCCGCCCTGGGCGACAAGCGGTCCACCTACCAGGACGGCAAGAACCCCCATCCCTTCCTCTCGGATCCGGCGGTGCGGCGCGCGTTGTCCCTGGCCATCGACCGCAACATCCTGGTGGAGGCCGGCTACGGCCAGGCGGGCCGGGTGACCTGCAACGTCCTGCCGGCGCCGCCGGTCTACGCCTCCACGGCCAACGACTGGTGCAAGACCCAGGACGTCGCCGCCGCCAACAAGCTGCTGGACGAAGCCGGCTGGGTGCGCGGAGCCGACGGCATCCGCGCCAAGAACGGGGTACGCCTCTCGATCCTCTACCAGACCTCCACCAATTCCGTGCGCCAGGGCACCCAGGCGCTGATCAAGCAGATGTGGCGGCAGATCGGCGTCGAGACCGAGCTCAAGAACATCAGCGCGTCGGTGTTCTTCGGCAGCGACCCGGCGAGCCCGGACACCTACCAGAAGTTCTACGCCGACATCCAGATGTACGCCAACCAGTTCAACGGCACCGATCCCCAGGCCTACATGCAGGGATGGCTGTGCAAGGAGATCCCCGGGCCCGACAACCAGTGGATCGGCAACAACATGCCGCGCTACTGCGACGCGGAGTACGAGAAGCTCGCGGCGGAGTTGGCCAAGACCGCGGGCATCGAGAAGCGCGCGGCCATCGCCAGGCGCCTGAACGACATGCTGATGGACTATGGCGCGCTGATCCCGCTGATCCACCGCGGCGAGGTGGGCGCGCACGCGCTGTCCCTGGGCGGGGTCCAGATCAACGCCTGGGACGCGTTGCAGTGGAACATCCAGGAGTGGCACCGGCGGAAGTAGCGTGATCGCCGGGTTCGTGGACGCGAGAGCGGACGACCGGACAGAACACCAGACTCGCCCTCGGCATGAGTCGCGCCCATGTCACGTTACGTGGCCAGACGCCTGCTCTTCGCGGTCCCGACGCTCC
>JAPPNE010000053.1 GCA_028818775.1 Deltaproteobacteria bacterium
GCCTTGACTCGGTGCGAGCAGAGGCTACGCCACCCACACGAAATCCTGAAGACCCGAAATCCGTTTCCGGTTGTGTCAAGTTGCCAATTGTCCCGTCGGCCCGGGGCGCTCCATGAGTTTCGGGTGACGGGGCGGGAATTCATGCGCGGATCGGCGGTCCTGGGGGTCAGGAAGACATGCATCGCGTGCGCAGAAGAAAGGGCGGTCTGGCAGGGAGGCTCGGTATGGACGGCGGTTTTTGGTTCATGTTCGCGGCCAGCATCGTCGTCGGCGTTTACGTGGTCTACTCCTACGGAATGCCGCGGGCGCTGGACGGCCTGTCCAGTGGCAGCCAGCTCCTGATGGCCACGCTTCCCAAGATGATCTTCGCCTTCGCGGTGGCGGGGCTGATCCAGGTCATTCTCCCCACCGACCTGATCTCGGCGTGGATCGGCGAGGGCTCCGGACTGAAAGGGCTCCTGATCGGCACGGTGGCGGGCACCTTCACTCCGGGAGGCCCAATGATGCACTTTCCCATCGTCGCGTCGCTGCTGCACTCCGGCGCCGGCTCCGGTCCTATTATCGCCTACCTGACCGCCTGGTCCCTGCTCGGGGTCCATCGCCTGGTCATCTGGGAGATCCCCATTCTGGGCTTCGAGATATCGGCGGTGCGTTTCGTGGCGAGCTTGGCGCTGCCGCCGCTGGTGGGTTTCGTGGGATCGTACCTCTTCCACAGCCTGCCGACCCGGCTTCCGGCGCCGTGACCGGTCGGCGCACATGAGGTCCTCGTTACCCCGCATTCGGTTGGGGTGGCTCTCTACGAACGCGAATCCGCCGGCTCGTCCTTGACGAGATCGATCTCCCAGGACAGGTAGCGTTCCATATCCTCGCGGGATTTGCCCAGGGCTCCGGTCCACACGCTGTGGCCGAAGTCGGCCTGCGCGTCCTCGGTGGACACGCCCGTGCCTTCCAGCCCGTCCTCCAGGACGCGGCCGGAACTCTCCCACGACCGGGTGCCGCCTTCCAGCACCCGCACCTTGCCATACCCCAGTTCCCGCAGCGTTCCGGCGGCCAGGGTGGAACGGATCGCGTTGTCGCACACCATCACCAGCGGTGCGTCCTTGTCCGGCGCCGTAGCCCCGATGTCGAGTTCCAGGCGTCCGCGGGGCAGCCAGCGGGTGCCGGGGATGTGGGCGAATCCGTATTCGCCGATGCTGCGCACGTCGAGGGCGAGACCGCCCGCGTCCAGATGCGCCTGGAGCCCGGCGGCGTTGGTGAAGCTCGTCCGGGCGCGCGCTTCATCGAGTCCGAAGACCGCGGGCTCCGGCGCCCCCTGTTCGAGCGGCAGCCCGGCATCCCACCAGCCCTGCAGGCCGCCCTCCAGGACCGACACGTCGCCGAAGCCGAGCTGTTGCAGCAGCGATGCGGCCCACACCGGCCGCACGCCGTCGTCGGAGATCAGGAACACGGGGGCGGCGCGCACGGCCAGGAAGTTTTCGTGGGCCAGGGCCATCTGTCCCAGCGGGAGCGAGATGGCGCGGGGCACGTGGCCGGCCTGGAACTCTTCCGGCAAGCGCACGTCCAGGAGGTAGAAGGCACTGTCGGAGTCGTAGACGCCGCGGAACGTCTCCAGCGGGCAGCGGCGCACGCCCTCGGCCGAGGCGAGGGCTTCGGTGGCGCGCCGGATGCGCATGGCGCGGGTCTCCGACGCGGTCGCCGGCACCTCCATCCCCGGACCCTCGGCGATGTCGTGGCCGGACAGGAACCAGCCCATGACGCCGTTCTCCAGGGCGTAGACGTTGTCGAAGCCGTTGTCGTGCAGCAGCTTGGCGCCGAGGATGCCGCGCGTGCGGCCCGCGCAGCTCACCACCAGCGTGGTGCCGTCCTTGAGCGGTAGCCGCGGCGCGTCCACCAGCAGGTTGCCGCCGGGGATGTGGTAGGTGCCGGGAACGTGGCCGCGCAGGTACTCCTCGCGCGAGCGCACGTCCACCACCACCACGTCCTCGCCGGCCGCGCGCCGGCGCGCCAACTCCGGCGCGCTCATGTGCGTCACGTCACCGCCGTGGGCCACGCGCTCGCCGTGCTCCTTGCCGTGCACCCCCCATCCCGAGCGCACCGGCAGCCCTTGCCGCCGCCACCCGTCCACGCCGCCGGCCAGCACCCTGACGTCGCCGTAGCCCATGCGCCTCAGGGTCTCGGCCGCCAGCGCGCTGCGGCGCCCGTCATCGCACAGGAGCACCACCGGAACACGCACGTCCGGCACCATCACAGGCAGTCGCAACTCCAGCGTGCCCCGGTTGACCGGACTGGTCCCCGCGATTTGCGCACCGGCAAACTCGCCGCGTTCGCGCACGTCGATGCAGGCGTGGGGCTCGTCCGAGGCGAGCAAGGACTGCAAGGCCGAGGGATCGATAGCAGGATGGCTCAAGGGTCTTCTCCCGTCCGGCGTTCGTCCCGGGCACCATGGACGGGACGGCGGCCGAGGTCTTGTTCTTCACGCCACGTGCGCGGGCCGCTCCGCGTACACGACGGCGCCGGAAGTGGTGGGCACGCAGGCCGCCTTCCCGGGATCGCGGATGATCCCCTTGGGGTCCTCGCCGGCCTTGACGTCGTCGATGGCGGTCCTCAGTATCTTCCGGAACAGCAGCACTCCCTCGTCCGAGCTCACGTGGCGCTCCATGGCGTGGATGACGATCTCGCCCTGGCCTTCCTGGGCCTCCTTGTCGTCGGGAAAGCGCTGACTGTACTCGTAGTCACGGGGGCCCCGGCCCGCCGGGGCGAGCTTCTCGCGCCCGGACGGTTCCCAGGTGTCGGTCCCGTCCGGCACCCAGCGGATGCTGGCGCCGAGTTGGTGGGTGTCGTCCACCGGGACGCAGAAGGACACCCGGTCCACTTTTTCCGTCACCGGCTCGTCCGTGTACGTCAGGTGCACGTTGAGCGGCATGATGTTTTCCCAGATGACGTCCGCCCAGCGTCCGTCTTCCATCTTGCGGGTCATGACGAAGCGGATGCCGATATCGGTCTCCTCGTATACCAGCCGCTCCGGCAGGGTGGAATGGGCCTGGGTTGGGAACTGGGCGCCGCTGTGCACCGTGTGGAGCCATACCGCATGGAGCGCATCCATGAGGTTCTCCTCGCTCTGGAGCCAGTTGCAGTCCTGGGCGCCGCCCACGCGCGGTCCGAAGCGCGCCTTCAGCGTGCCTCCCTCCGCCTCCAGGACGTCGTAGCGGGGCAGGAGCGGCACCTTCTCCAGCGGACCCATGTAGGCGAACAGCAGCCCGCCGTATTCCTGCACCGGGTAGGCGGGATGCCAGAGATGGTCCTTGACGGTGCTGTCCGGCGGTTCCAGCGGCATGTCGAGGATACGTCCCTCGACGTCGTAGAGCCAGCCGTGGTAGCAGCAGCGCAGCCCGTCCCGTTCCACCCGCCCGTACTCCAGCGAGGTGCCCCGGTGGCTGCAGCGGAAGAACAGGAGCCCGGCGCGTCCCTGGCCGTCGCGGAACGCCACCAGGTCCTCGCCCAGGATGCGGATGCGCTTGGGCAAATCGGAGAGGTCGTCCGAGAGGCAAACCGGCTGCCAGTAGCGCCGCATCAGCTCGCCGCACGGCGTTCCCGGCCCTACGCGGGTCAGCTCCGGGTCGATTTCGGGAATCTTGAGGCCGTAGGCGCTGCGCATGACGTTCCTCCTCGCCTGTCGGTGCGCCGGCTGACGTTTCGCGAGCGTCTACGGGGTTGTCGCGCCGGCATCCGGGGGACGGTTTGGCAGCGGATATATCAACAGCCGCCTGTGTAGTAAAGCGAACCAGGGGAGCCGGACCCGCTGCGTTGACACGCCATGGGGGGTCTGATACGGGCGGAGAAGGGTTCGCGGCGGGCTGATCTCAGAGAAGGAGCGGTAACATGGCGGATGCCCAGACGGATGTCATTACCACCAAGACGTTTTTCAGGCTTCCTGCGGAATGGGATGCCACACCCCTCTCGCCGGATGAGTTCGAGCACAGGTTCCTGCAGGCCCAGGCCGATACGGTGAGGGCGTTTCCCAATCATCCCCTGATCCCCGACGAGGTCCGCAACGACCAGGAGAAGGCCAGGCGGTACTTCGGCGTGTGGCAGATGAACCACAGCTTCTTCGCCAAGATGTTTCCCAGCTACCTCATGAACGTGGCCGCCAAGTGCCCCTACCAGGACGTGCGGCGCGAGATCCTGCACGACTGCTGGGACGAGGAGGTGAGCGATCCGGACGCCGACGGCATGTGCCACATAGAGGTGCTTTACTACGACTCCCGGCAACTCGGCATCACGCGGGAAGAAGCGGAAGGGTTCGAACCGACCCCGATATTCCTGGCGTGCATGCACGCGCTGGACAACCTGAGCCGCACGCTGTCGTGGCAGGGCGGCTACGCCGCGGTGGGCGGCCTGGAGAGCATCCGGGTGGCCGTGAAGCGCGGCTACCTCGACAAGGGCGAGTTCGAAGGCCCCTGGGCGGCCAGCGCCAACACCGTGGAGAAGCTCTGCGGTATCCCCCACGGTTCGCTCATGAACGCCGGTCTCCATCAGGCCAAGGACCAGCTCCACGGCGGCGGCGTGCTCGACATCCTCAAGAAATACGCCACCACCCGCGAGATCCAGGAAGAGACCTTCTGGGCCATCCGGACGGCCCGATCCTTCCGCGTGATTACCACGAGGGAACAGATCCGGCTGGCGCGGGCCGCCATCGGCCTCCCGGCCGACGAGCTCGTCGTTACTTGATGCGGCGTACCACGTGGCTGCTTTCTTGAATGCGCGGTCGTGGCTTTGTTTGACAGCGATGCGGTGATCGGACTAACATCGCCGCACTTGTCTCAAGATGTCAGCTTGGCGGAGTTGTCGCATCGCTGGTGCGACGCTCGATGCGCGGGTTTACTGAGCCGCGGAGAATCCGATCGGACACGGAGATACTGATTCATGGCGAAACAGGAGGAATTGGCGCTCGGAACAGGGGGGGTAACCACACCGGACGTGGACCCGTCCCAGGGGCCGCGGAAGCCCGTTTCCGTCTTTACCGAGGCCGGCTGGGACGTCGCTCTCCGCGTGGGCTCCATCTTCGCGCTCATCGCCGCATGGTGGGTGGTGGGCCTTTACTACGCCAACCCCGCGCTGGTGCCGTGGCCTTGGGAAACGTTCGCGGAGGTAGGCATCATCATCAAGACGGGTGAGTTCTATCACCACATGGGCAACACGCTTTGGCGCGTGTTCGTCGGCTTCGGCCTTGCCATGGTGGTGAGCACGCCGCTGGGCATCATCATGGGGAGTTTTCGCAACCAGGAGAGCTTCTTCGAGCCTCCGGTGATCCTCGGCCTCACCATGCCGGGCCTCATCTGGGCGCTGCTGATGCTCATGGTGTTCGGCATCAAGGAGATCAGCGCCTACCTCGCGGTGGCCGTGACCATCTCTCCAATGCTCACCATCAGCATCTGGCAGGGGACCAAGTCGATCGACAAGGACCTGATCGACATGAGCAGGGCATTCCACGCCAGCGTGTATTCCAAGCTGGTGGACGTGATCCTGCCGCAGTTGGTGTCGCATATCCTCGCCGCCATCCGGTACGGCCTGGGGCTGGCGTGGAAAGTGATCGTGCTGGTCGAGGGGTTCGGCTTCAGCAACGGCGTCGGCTACCAGGTCATGCACCAGTTCGACCTCTTCTCGGTGAAGGGGGTGCTGGCCTGGGCCATCACGTTTCTGATCGTGATGATCTTCCTCGAGTTCGGTGTGGTGGGCGTGCTGGAGCGCAGCGTCACCCGCTGGCGTCCGCGCGTCGAGGCATGGAGGCGGTAAGTTGGCCTACGTACACATCGATCGTGCGGTGAAATACTTCTCGCGCGAGGACGGCTCGCCTCTGAAGGTGCTGGACGACATCTCCTTCGACACCAAGGAATACGGCATCACGGCGTTGCTGGGGCCGTCGGGCTGCGGCAAGTCGACGTTGTTGAACATCATAACGGGCCTCGAGGGCCTCGACCATGGGCGGGTGGACATCATCTCCGACGGTGAGGACGGCGAGCGGGCGCATCCGCAGTTGGGCTACGTGTTCCAGGATCCGAGGCTGCTCAACTGGAAGCGGGTAGAGGACAACCTGCGGTTCGCCCTCAAGGGCATGGAGGTGCCGGCTCAGGAGTGGGACGAGCGGCTCGACAAGTACCTGTCGCTGGTGGGGCTCACGGACTTCCGCAAGCAGTACCCCCTGTACCTGTCCGGCGGGATGCGGCAGCGGGTGGGTCTGGCGCGGGGGCTCGTCATCGAGCCGCAGGTGCTGTTGATGGACGAGCCCTACAGCAAGCTCGACCAGCTTACGGCGCGGCAGTTGCGGGAGGACACCCTCCAGATCTGTTCCCGGTTGAAGCAGACCGCCCTGCTGGTCACTCACGACGTGGAGGAATCCGCTTACATGGGGGACCGGATCGTGATCTTCTCCGCCCGGCCGGCGCGCATCGCAGCGGTCTACGAGAACCCTCTTCGCTCCTCGGAGCGGGATACCGACGACATGCGCTTTATCGAGTTCAAGAAGGAAGTACTGGAAACCATACTTAACCTGGTGAAGGAGGGAGCATGATGATCGCAAGAATCAAACGGTTTCGTCTGCTGGTCCTGGCCGTGGGGCTGTTCCTGGTTGCTCCGGGTCTGTCGGTCCCGGCTCTGGGCGCGGACCTGCCCGTGGTGGAGTTCGGCCTGCCCTCCGGCGGCGTGTTCGGCCTGGGCGGCCAGTACATGATCGACAAGAAACTGGATCGCAAGCACGGCTTTGTCGCCAAGCCACGCTGGGGCGGCGTGGCGAACGTCGAACGTCTCATCGCCATCGGCGCCATCCCGGTGGGTCTGGCCACCGTGGAGTCCGCGCTGCGCGCCAACCTCAAGGGCATCCCCCTCAAGCTGGTGCAGCCCTACATGAGGACGATGCACAACTACATCCTCGTTCGCAAAGACTCTCCCTACAAGAGCATCAACGACCTCAAGGGGAAGTCCATCGCGGTGCCGCGCGAAGTCACGTCGGCCTACAATCTGTTCGACTTCATGATGCGGAAGCAGGGCGTCTCCATCGAGAAGGACTTTCAGCTCAAGAAGCTGGGCGCCGCCGGCATCATCGCGGTGATGGAGAAGGGCGAGGTGGAAGCCGCGCTCCACTGGGAAGCGCACGTGACCCGGATGATGGCGACGGGCAAATACCGCTCCATCGCCAAGCTGGGCGACGTGATCACACAGGTGCTGAACAAGGACATCCACATGTTCGGTTGGGTGGGCGCGCAGGAGACCTGGGCGAAGAAGAACCCCGGAGTCGTCGGGAAGATCCGCGCCGCGTGGCAGGAAATGATCGCCGGCGTCCAGAACGACCCCGAGCACTTCCGCAAGTACGCCAAGAAGATCTTCGGTCTGGAAGGGAAAGACGTCGTGGACCTCGGCTACGAGCGGGTCAGGCCTTTCCTGCTGCCGGCCGACTTCAAGTGGCCGAACCCGAAGAATCTGGCGAACCAGAAGCAGTACCTGAAGGACGGCATCGCGCTGGGGATCTTCCCCAAGGAGGCCGAGGCACAGATCGACGGTCTGTTCGTGCCCTAGCCTTGACGTAGGAACCGGCGCTGGAGAAGATCCGCCCCCACACGGGGCGCGGCAAGCGGACGAAGGCCGGGGAAGGGTGCTCCTTCCCCGGCCTTTCGCATCGTTTCGGAACCGTCGCAAAGCAAAGGAGGCAACGATGAACTATCGCCTGACGTCGGTCGCAATCTTGGCGTGTCTTGCGCTTTTGGTTTCCGCTTCGCCGCGCGCGGACGCGGAGACTCCGTACAGCAAGGGAACGCGAATCCGTCTGATCATCCCGTTCTCCCCCGGAGGCGGCACGGACGTCTATGGCCGGGTGGTGGCCCGGCATCTGAGCCGCCACATTGCGGGCAACCCCACCATCATTGTCCAGAACATGCCCGGAGCCGGCGGCACCATCGCCTTCAATTTCCTTCACCACTCCGCCAAGCCGGACGGGCTGACCCTGGGGGTGTCGTCCAGCGGCACCCTGACCCGACAGCAACTCGGCTACAAGGGCGCCCGGTACGACCTTGCGAAGATGCCGATCATCTCGGTAGCCGGGTTCGGCCTCATCACCTATGTCGGAGCCCATGTGGGAGCACGCAGCCTGGGAGAACTGCTCAAGCTGGACCTGGGCAGGCCGCTGGTAATGGCGGACACCTCGCGGGAGTCTTCCACCGCGATAAGACGCACCGTCGTTTTCAAGGCTATCCTGAAGGATGTCGCCAGCAAGCAGGTCTACGGCTATCCAGGGTATTCCGATGTCGCGGCGGCGATACAACGCGGCGAGGCCGACATCTCCGGCATGACCGCGCCGGGGTTCAACGCAACGGTGCGGCCCGCGGTGAAGGAAGGCAAAGCGTTCGTCCTGTACCATTCCGGTTTGCTGGACGCTCAGGGGAACATCATTCGCGACCCGGCCGCGGCGGAGTATCCCACCTTCGAGGAGGAATACCGCAAGGTCTTCGGCAAATCGCCTTCGGGCATTGCGTGGGAGGCCTTCAAGTCCCTGGTGGTCGCGGGGGGCAACTTCGAAAAGGGTCTGTTCGCACCTCCCGGGACTCCCCAGGCAACGATAGACCTGCTGGCCGATGCGGTCGGTAAAATGCTGGAGGATCCGCGGTACATCGCGGACGCGAAAAAGATCTTCGGTGCGCGGATCAAGACCTTCGTCGGCGCGGATGCCGCGAAGATCCTCGAAGGCGCCATGAATGCGTCTCCGGAAGTGCAGTCCTTTCTCAAGGAATTGCTGAAGCAGGGTTAGCGAAGAGGGTCTTTCTGCCGGCACCACGTTGACTTTCGCGGGAACATCCTCCTAACTGAACGTGATGCACTACAACGCTGGCAAGGAGTCCCGAAGATGGCGGCAGGCACCACGCTGACGCGGCATCTCATCGAGGAAGGGGGATGGCGCAACGACGGGGCAGGGGATATGCGCGCGCTGCTGGAACCCATCGCCCTGGCGGGCAAGGTGCTCGCCCGGGAGGTCGATCAGGCGGCGCTGGCGGGCAAGCTGGGTCTGGCCGGCGACCAGAACGCCACCGGCGACATGCAGAAGAAGCTCGACGTCATCGGCAACGACGTCGTGATGGATGCGTTCTCGAGTTGCAGCGTGGTGGCGGGCATCGCGTCGGAGGAGCTGGAAGAGCCGGTGGTGATGAGCACGTCCGACGACGCGCGTTATCTCCTGTGCACCGATCCGCTGGACGGGTCGTCCAACACCGACGTCAACGCACCGCTGGGAACTATCTTCGGCATCCTGCGGCGCCACCGGGTGGGTGAGCTCTCGGGCGAGGAGTTCCTCCGGCCGGGCTCGGAGCTGGTGTGCGCCGGCTACGTGCTCTACGGCACCAGCACGTTGCTGGTGTACACGGTGGGCGCCGGGGTGCACGGCTTCACCCTGGACCGGGGGGTCGGAGAGTTCGTCCTTTCGCACCATGACATCCGTTGTCCGGAGGCGGGCAAGATCTACAGCGCCAACGTCGGACGCCACAAGGAGTGGGGCGCGGGGGTGCGGAAGTACCTGGATCATGTCACGGAGAAGGACAAGCCCAGCGGCAGGCCCCACTCGCTGCGCTACACCGGCGCGCTGGTGGCCGATCTGCACCGCTGCCTGCTGGACGGAGGCATGTATCTCTATCCCGGTGATCCCGGGAGTCCCGACGGCAAGCTCCGGCTCCTCTACGAATGCGCGCCGCTGGCGTGCGTGGCGGAGCAGGCGGGGGGAGCGGCCAGCACCGGGCACGGGCGCCTGCTGGACGTGGTGCCCGGGGCCGTCCATCAGCGCACGCCCATCGCCATCGGCAGCGCCGAGAACGTGGCCCTCTACGAACGGTTCATGGCGGAGGAATGAGTCCGCTTGAGGAGGCTGAGTGATGACGGAGAGAGTAAGAGAGGTATTGAGCTGGTACGGCAGCGACAATCCCGGGACCCTGACCAACCTGGCCCGCATACTGAACCACGGCCGCCTCGGCGGCACCGGCAAGTTCGTGATCCTGCCCGTGGACCAGGGCTTCGAGCACGGCCCGGCGCGGAGCTTCGCTCCCAATCCCGCGGGCTATGACCCGCGCTACCACTTCGAGCTGGCGCTGGACGCGGGCTGCAACGCGTACGCCGCGCCGCTGGGCTTTCTCGAGGCCGGCGCGCGCGAGTTCGCCGGGGAGATCCCGCTCATCCTCAAGGTCAACAACCACGACTTGCTGAACGACGAAAGGGACCCCACCCAGGCCGTTACCTCCAGCGTGGAGGACGCGCTGCGCCTGGGCTGCGCGGCCGTGGGCTTCACGGTCTACCCGGGCTCCGAGCACCGCTTCGCCATGTACGAGCAGATCCGCGAAATCGCCCGGGAGGCCAAGCGCAACGGCCTGGCGGTGGTGATCTGGTCGTATCCGCGGGGCTCCGGGCTCAGCAAGGCCGGCGAGGCCGCCGTCGACGTGTGTGGCTACGCGGCGCAGATCGCCGCGCAGCTCGGAGCGCATATCATCAAGGTGAAGTTCCCCCTGGAGAACGTCGAGCAGGACGCGGCGCGCAAGGTGTTCGAGAAGGAAGGCGTGCCCATCGCCGATCCCGCGGACCGGATCCGCCACGTGGTGCAGTCGGCCTTCGACGGCCGCCGCATCGTCATCTTCTCGGGCGGTCCCGCCACCACTGACGAGTCGCTCTTGGCGGAGATTCGCGCCATCCACGCCGGTGGCGGCTTCGGCTCCATCATCGGGCGGAACTCTTTCCAGCGGAGCAAGCCGGATGCCATCGCGCTGCTCGACAAGGTCATGCGCATCTACGCGGGCGAGGATCTGTGAACGGCGGCTTTCCGTCGGTACGGGGCCCTTCGACAAGCTCAGGACAGGCGTAGCGGATCCTGAGCTTGTCGAAGGGCGCGTTTGCGGAACGCACCCTCCTGTGCTAACCGTGACCGCCATGCCTCTCCAGAGAACAGCGGAAATCAAGCGCCGGCGCCGGCGCCGCAAGAGTCTGGCAAAGCTGCGGGTGAAGCTTCAGGCTGCCCGGACCGACCAGGCGCGCGCCAAGGTGCTGGACAAAGCCTTCAAGATCTCACCCTCGGCGGTCCTGGAATAGTCCGGGCTCGTCGTGCGGACCGGTCGACGGCCGGCCGCAGCGCCCCGCGTTGGGAACGCCTTTTCACAGGGGTTTCCGTCCGATGGCCAGGGATGACGTGAACGGCGGCGGCAACTCCACCCGCCCGGCATCCGTCAGGCCGGCGTGCTCGAACCAGCCCGTGACCTCCTCCCGCGTGTAGCAACGTCCACCCTCGGTCGTCAGCAGCATCAACAGGCTGAACACCGTTCCCGCGTTGCTTTCCGCCCGGGTCCCGCCCAGAACGTGGTCCTTGATGACCAGGCGCCCGCCCGGGACCAGGGCGCCGGACAGTTTCCCCACCAGGGCTTCATTGGCGGCTTCGTCCTCGCCGTGGATGATGTTCGACAGGAAGATCACGTCGTAGCCTTCGGGAACGGGGTCCGCGCGGTAGTCGCCGGCCACGCATTCGATGCGTGCGGCCACCGCGGACGCGGCGACGTAGCGCTCGGTGATGCGCAACGTGCCGGGCAGGTCGTACAGGGTCGCGCGCAACGCCGGATAACGGCGGCACAGGGCGATGGGGTAGGTGGCGGGTCCGGGCCCGATGTCCAGCAGGCGCCGCGCGTCGCTCAGGTCCAACAGGTCGGCGACGGCCTCGGCATCACCCCGCGCCTTGACCAGTGAGTCCATGGCGTTGATGAAGATCGCGGTTTCGGCTTCGTCGTGCTGGTACATGTCCGGTACACGCGCCGGCCGGCCGTCGCGCACGGCGTCTTCCAGCTTTCCCCACGCATCCCAGGAAAGCGCGTCGAAGCGGATCATGCCGCTGAAGTCCCTGGGCGACGCGCCCGCCAGGTAGGTGGCGGACAGGTCGTTCAGGCGGTAGCCGGCGCCGTCCCGGTCTAGGAGGCCGAGGACCACGAGTGCTTCGAGGAGCAGGCCCATGGCGCGGGCATCGGCACCCACCGCCGTCGCCACCGCGGGGGCGTCCGCCGTTCGGCTGTGCAACGCGTCGAACACGCCCAGACGCACCGCCGCCTGCAGGATGCGCGACTCCACGTAGGCGCCCGCGATGCCCGCCACCCTTGCGAAGCCCTCGCTCAAAACGGCTCCACCACCCGGTAGCTCCGGCTCTTGGGTTTGATCGGGGCGAGGATGCCCATCTTGACTAGGCTGCGGATGTCGCGGTAGGCGGTGTCGCGGTCGACTTCGGCGATCCGCTGGTAGTCGGCGGTGGACAGGGCCTTTCCGTGGGAAAGGGCGTACACCAGCAGCCTCTGCTGGCGCGGACCGAGCCGCGAGCGGTCGAAGCGGTCCAGCCATTTGAGGGTTTCGTCGTCGTAGATGGGGGTGTTGCGCAGGGTCACGGTGAAGAAGAAACCCTCGGCGCCGAGTTCCGGCGGATGCAGGGCGTTCTGCTCCATCTGCTGGAACATGCGCGGCACTCCTTCGCCGATCTCGCGCATGTAGCCCAGGTCGGAGAGCACGCGCACCAGCAAGGGGTTGCGCGAGAAGTGCACGCGCTCCTGCCGCTTGAGGTGCTCCAGGGTCACGGGCGCGGGCAGGGAGCCGGGGCTGCGCACCTCCAGGCGGTCGTCGAACATCCACACCTCGATCTCCGCACCGGCGATGGCATAGTCCCGGTGCGCCACGGCGTTCACCAGAGCCTCCTGCCAGGCGAACGAGGGGTATTCCAGGCGTTCCTTGAAGAACAGATCGTGCAGCACCATGCGCTCGCGAATGTGCTCCTTGATCCGGCCCACCGCCTCGTCGATGAGCACCCACAACGGCTGCTCGATGCGCACGCGCTTGACCACGTTCAAGGACTCGCCGTAGCGTCTTTCGGTACCTTCGTACTTGACGAAGTCGACGCCGCAGCGCGGATGCCACCGTACGGGCTCCTTGGCGAACAGCAGCAGGGCGGCCATGGAGATCTGCGGCTGGTCCGCGGCTCCGCTCACCAGGTGGTACGGGCGCGCCAGTGTCGATCTCGGATCCGTGCGCCCGCCGATGCGTTCGTTGAAGGATTCCAGGGCCACCGGGTCCAGGTCGTCCCACGTGGCATCGTGGATATGCTGGCGTTCGTAAGAGTACGACAGCTTGGCTTCCTGCAGCCGCCGTATCTGTTCGGGAGGCACCGCGGGATTCTCCGAGGCCACGCGGTAGAAGGTTCGGCCGCTGGCCACGCGGCGCACCTCGAGGCCCGGCGTCACCTCGAAACGGAGCAGCAGCAGGTTGCCGATGTCGATCCGTTCGTACAGCGGATAGAGGGGCGGGTTGAGCAGTCTCCCCGGGACTTCGCTGAGCTCGCGGATCTCATCCTCGGCATAGGGCACGCCGGTGAGGCTCTTGTCGGGCTCGACCCCCACCAGCAGGACGCCGCCGTCGGCGTTGGCCATGCCGTCGAGCAGGCGCGCGATCTCGCGCGCGAGCTCGCGGGGCCGCTTGGTCTGAACCCCGCGCTTCTTCGGATCGTAGGCGCTGATGAACTCGAGGAACTGACCCCGGTCCTCCTTCAGCAGCGTTTCGAGCTCACGTCCGGGCATGATCGTCGATGGGATCCGTCGCTACTGTTGTCGCGCCCGCCGGCGCGAATGCCGGAAGGGACTGTCCCGGGATCCTGGCTTCGCGCCGCGCGACGTTTCAGTGGGCGCGGTCGCCTTCCAGTCGCAGCACCTCGTGGATGATCTGTGCCGCGGAGACGAGGTCGTTGACATCCAGCCATTCGTGCACCGTGTGGATGTCGCGCATGCCGCTGGCCAGGTTGGCGACCTGGAGTCCCCTTTTGTTCAAGACGTTGGCGTCGCAGCCGCCCCCCTTGGCCACGGTGTCGACGGCGAACCCGAGGTTGCGGGCGGCCTCGTGCACGCGCCGGACGATGGCGGTCTCGAGGGGAACGTCCATGCGGTCGTATTCCCGCACGATCCGGGCTTCCACGCGCGCTTCGTGAACGCGGCCGTTCAGTTCCACCGCGGCCCCGGCGGCGGCCTGTTGCAGACACTCCTGCATCGTTTGCGTCTGCCGTTCGAGCTTTTCCTCGTCGTGACTGCGCACCTCGCCCTTGAGCATCACCCGGTTGGGCACGATGTTCAGCGCGGTGCCGCCGCTCACTAGGCCGAGGTTGGCCGTGGTCTCGTCATCGATGCGTCCCAAGGGCATGGCGGCGATGCCCTTGGCCGCCACCTGAATCGCGCTGATGCCGCGTTCGGGGCAGATGCCGGCATGAGCCTCCAGGCCGAGGATTTCGAACTCCAGGTGGTTCACCGCCGGCGCCTTGGTGATCAGGAACCCCACCGAGTCGCTGTCGAGCACCAGGCCGGTCTTCGCGCGCACGAGGCCGAGGTCCAGGTGCTTGGCCCCCAAAAGGCCTACCTCCTCGCATATGGTGAACACCACGTCGATGTCCCCGTGGGGCACATTGTCCTCCGCGAGGGCCTCGATCACTTCCAGGATGATGGCGATGCCGCTCTTGTCATCGCCTCCGAGAACGGTCCGTCCGTCGCTCCGGATGACGTCCCCCTCCACCACGGGCACCACGCCCTCGCCCGGCGCCACCGTGTCCATGTGCGCCGAGAGGAGCATCGGTTCCGCTCCGGCCGCCTCCCCATCGAAGTGGGCCACCAGGTTTCCCACCTCGCCGCCTACCGCTGAGCCCGCATCGTCCATGAATACGGTGCCCCCCAAGGACGCGAGGATCTCCTTCAGGCGCGCCGCGATGGCACCTTCCCGGCGCGACAGGCTATCGATCCGAACCAACTCCAGAACGCGTTCCTTGAGGCGCGTCTTGTCGATCAAGGAAAATCCCTCCAACCGGTTTACCGCCTTGGGCGGCGCGAGTGTATGCAGTGAACGGATCGCCACGCGTCCCGCCCCATTCTCCGTACGGGCTTTGGACGGCACGGCAGTCTACTACAAATCAAGCAGACAGGTCCATGTGGTTTGCAAATTTTGTGGCCGGCTTTGGTGAGTGAATCGTTTCAAATCAAGGCATCACGAGAAAAGCTCACATTTTTGCATGAGACATTCGCGTATCGTACAGTAAACAGCGCCACCGCGACCGTTACAGGTGCCAAGTCGCTTGGAGGCACCGGTGCCCTCTGGTATCATTTGCGAGGGTTCGGATGGTTCGTGCACCAACCTGACGAATCGCGGACGTCCAAGCCCTGCCCGTGTCGAGGATTTTCCATGCAACACCCCGGACCCCCTGGCCGTGCGGCGATTCGCTACCAACCCGATGAAAAGCCGCCCTTGATGCTGACGGCCGGCCTTGGCCTCCAGCTTGCGATTCTCTGTATCGCCGGGGTCGTCCTGACCCCGGCCATCGTCATCCGGGCAGCGGGCGGGAGCGAGGGGTTTCTTTCGTGGGCGGTTTTCGCGGCCGTTGCGGTAAGCGGCCTCACTACGGTGGTCCAGGCAGTGCGGCTCGGTCGCTTCGGCGCCGGCCACGTGCTGCTGATGGGCACTTCAGGCGCCTTCATCGCGGTCTGCGTGACGGCGCTGGTCCAGGGAGGTCCGGCATTGCTCGCCACCCTGGTCCTGGTTTCGTCGTTCTTTCAGTTCATCCTGTCTTCGCGGTTGTCGCTGCTCCGGCGGATTCTCACCCCGGCGGTGGCCGGCACCGTGCTCATGCTGATCCCGGTCACGGTGATGCCCATCATCTTCGACATGCTCGGGGACGTGCCGAAGGGGTCTCCGGCGCTGGCGGCGCCGCTGAGCGCACTGGTGACCGTGGCGGTGATCATCTGCATCGCTCTGAAGGCCACCGGGAGCCTGCGCCTGTGGGCGCCGGTCATCGGTGTCGTCATAGGATCCGCCGTGGCCGGGGGTTTCGGTCTCTATGACACGGGCCTCGTGGCCGATTCCGCGTGGGTGGGGCTTCCGGACGGCGAATGGCCGGGGCTGGACCTGGGTTTTGGCGCGGCCTTCTGGGCGCTCTTGCCCGCCTTCGTGTTCGTGACCCTGGTAGGGGCCATCGAGACCATCGGCGACGGAGTGGCCATCCAGCGGGTCTCCTGGCGCGGACCCCGGGCGGTGGACTTTCGCGCGGTGGAAGGCGCGGTGGCGGCCGATGGCGTGGGCAACCTGCTTTCCGGCCTCGCCGGGACGGTGCCGAACACCACATACTCCACGAGCATTTCCGTGACCGAGTTGACGGGCGTCGCCTCGCGCAACGTCGGCGTCGCCATCGGCGTCATCTTCATCTTGCTGGCCTTTCTTCCCAAGGCGCTGGCGCTCATTTTGGCGATTCCGGCGCCCGTGGTGGCCGCCTATGCCACGGTGCTGCTGTCCATGCTGTTCGTGGTGGGCATGAAGGTGGTGCTCCAGGAAGAGATCGACTACCGTACCGGTCTCATCGTCGGTGTTTCTTTCTGGGCCGGAGTCGGGTTCCAGAGCGGGGTGATCTTCCCCGAGTACTTTGGTGGTTTCGCCGGCGGCCTCTTGCAGAACGGCATGACCGCCGGCGGGCTGGCAGCCATCCTCATGACCCTGTTCGTGGAGCTGACCGCGCCGCGCCCGAGCCGTATCGAGGTGGAGTTCGGAGTGGGAGCGTTGCCGACGATTCGTGAGTTTCTCGCGGGCTTCGTTTCACGCGCCGGCTGGAACAAGGCCACGGCGGATCGTCTCGATGCGGTGGCCGAGGAAACGCTGCTGACACTTGTGGGGCAGAACGAGGCAGACGAGGGAAGGCGCCGGCGCCTGCGCTTGACGGCCCGCAAGGAGGGGGGCGGAGCGCGCCTGGAGTTCGTCGCGGCGGTCGGGAACGAGAACATCGAGGACAGCATGGCCGTGCTCGGGACCGGCCCGGTGGAGGCGCCGGACGAGCACGAGATCTCTCTCCGGCTGCTGCGTCACTTGGCCTCCAGAGTGCATCACCAGCAGTATCACGGCACGGACATCGTCACCGTTCACGTGGACGCCGCGGGACGGGGAAACCCGTGACCGTGCCATTCGTGGCTCTAGTGTGGTGGGAATGGTGGCGGTGGCTGGACTTGAACCAGCGACGCCGCGGATATGAGCCGCGTGCTCTGACCAACTGAGCTACACCGCCATTGTGGGAAGAGAAAACCCGCGAAGGGACTGACGCCCAAGTGTCTTCATCATAGAACGCACCCCGTGAACATGCAAGCCGTGGCCCTTCCGTGCGCCGGCCAAGCATGCATTGCCTTGCAAAACCCCCGCGCCTTCATTATTAGACAGCGGAAGCAGCCGTTCCGAGCGTCTTCCAAGGGAGGATATCGCCATGCAGGGTTGGGTCACTCATGCGTTCAAGGACATGCGCCTGGAGGAGTTGCCGGAACCGGAGGGCCGGCCGGGCTGGGCGGTGCTGAAGACCCGGGTCGTGCAGCCCTCGGTCACGGAGGTCCAACTCTTCTACGGCGAGCGCTCCAACAGCTACGACAAGGTCAAGAAGAAGCTGGCGCAAGGCCCCGAGCCCCTGTTCGGGCACGAGTTCTGCGCCGAGATCGTCGAGATCGACCAGGACAACGGGTATGGTCTGGCGGTAGGCGACCGGGTGGGCGCCACGCACACCGAGATCGGCACCATCGGGCGGGACTTTCCCGGGCTCTTCTCCGAGTACGCGGCGGTGCCGCTGGACGCCCTCGCCAAGATCCCCGAAGGCATCAGCGACTGGGAGGTGTCGGCGCTCCAGCCCCTGACAAGCTGCGTGCACAACATCCAGGTGCTCGGCGTGACGCTGGGGGATACGGTGCTGGTGCTGGGCCAGGGTGTCATGGGCCTCAACTCGGCCCAGGCGGCCAAGGCCGCGGGTGCGGACACGGTCATCGGCACCGACATGCGGCCGGAGATCCTGGAGCTGGCCAAGGAACTCGGGGTGGACGTCACCATCGACGCCTCCAAGGAGAACGTGGTGGAGGCGGTGATGGACCTGAGCGGCGGCAAGGGCATTCCCTTCGTCATCGAGGCGGCCAGCGGCAGTCCGCAGATGGGGCTCTCCGGCGGCGCCACGGTGTCGGAGGCGGTGGCGTGCGTGGCGGCCGGCGGCAAGGTGCTCAGTATTCCGCACTTCCACGAGCCCGTGACCCTGGACTTCAACTACTTGCGCGCCAAGCGGGTGACCTACATGTTCCCGCCGGAGCTGGCCCACCCCTCGGAGATGACTCTGGCCGCGCGGCTGGTGGCGCAGAAGCGCATCAACATCGATCCCATGATCACTCACAAGCTGGAGGGCATCGAGAAGATGCCCGAGGCGCTCGAGATCACCGCAAACAAGTCGAAGTACGGCGCGCTGAACCCGGCCCAGGTGCGGTTCTCCTAGCCGGGATCTCGTGGTAGACTCGCGTTCGGTGAATGCTGGTATGGAATGCCGGTATGAACCGGCCCTTCGACTTCGCTGCGCTACGCTCAGGGCGAACGGGGTATGAAACCGGATGCAAGGAAGCAATCCTGAAGGAGGCAAGCATGGACGCCAAGATCATTGACGCGGACGGACACGTCAGGGACCGGGACGCGGACATCCGCGCCCACATGGAGGATCCCTGGAACAAGCGCGAGGGCTCGCTGCTGCCGTCGGACGAGTGGGACTCGAGCATGTTCGGCACCCTCGGCATGAACATCACCGACGTGCCCACGCGCCTGCGCGACATGGACACCGAGGGGATCGAGGTCTCGGTGCTGTTTCCCACCGGCGCGTTCCACGTGAACCGCATGCCGGAGAAGGCCTACGCGGGAGCGTTTTCCCGCGCGTACAACAACTGGATATCGAGCATGTGCAGCGAGGCGCCGGAGCGGCTCAAGGGCGTCGGCGTGGCGCCCTTCCAGGACGTCCCCGCGGCGGTGGAGGAGATCAACCGCGCGGTCACCAAGCTGGGCGTGGTGGGGATCACGGTGGGCACCTTCGGCATGAAGGACCACCTGGGGCAGGAGCTTTTCTGGCCCATCTACGAGGAGCTCGAGCGGCTCGACGTGCCGCTGCTGATCCACAACTCGCGCTCGGGTCCGGCGGGGGAGAACCGCTTCGACACGTTCCTGTTCAAGCACACCATCGGCCGTCCCTTCGAGACCATGCTGGACTGTGCCGCGCTGATGTACGGCGGCGTGCCCGAGCGGTTCCCGAAGCTGCGCATCGCCTTCCTGGAGTGCGGCGTCGGCTGGGTGCCCTACTGGATGGACCGGATGGACGAGGAGTACGAGCACCGGCAGTCCGAGGCGCCGCTGCTCAAGGCCATGCCCAGCGAGTACATGAAGGCGGGCAACTGGTACTACGCGGCCGAGCCGGAGGAGGAGAGCCTGCCTTACGGCATCGAGCGGATAGGGGACAAGAACATCGTGTTCGCCTCCGATTACCCGCACTGGGACGGCATGTTCCCCAACGTGACCAAGACCATCAAGGAACGGACGGACATTTCCGAGGACTTCAAGAACAAGTTCCTGGGCGACAACGCCAAGGCGTTGTACGGCTGGAACTAGCGGCGCGGCGGCCGGCAACGGGGCTTTTCACGTGCGACTGACAGCCAGGAACGGCTTCAGCATTCTGGTCCTCGTCTTCTTCTGCTACTTGGTCTGGGAAGCCGGGGAGTGGCGCCTGCAGGCGCGCCTCTACCCCTGGGCCATCGGCATCCCCATGATCTTCCTGGCGCTCCTCAACATCGTCCAGGAGTTTCGAGGGCCCCGGGAGAAGGAGGAGGGCGCCGCCCAGAACACGCCCTCCGATTTCCAGTTCACGCAGCCCATGGATATGTCGGTGGCGGTGCGACGCACCATCACCATCCTGTCGTGGATCGTGGGGTTCCTGGCGGGGATCTGGCTCGTGGGGTTCTCCATCACCGTCGCGGCCATGACCTTCGGCTTTCTGAAAATCCAGTCCAAGGAGGGCTGGCCCATGTCGCTGATCCTTACGGCGTCGGCGTGGCTCATCTACTATATCGTGTTCGAGCGCACGCTGCTGCTGCCGTTCCCCGAGGGTCAGATCTTTCGCTGGCTGGGCATCGAGTAGACCGGGCGCACGCCGTGTGGCGTAAACGTTGGGCTAAACCAAGGGAGGTGTGCAATGACGAAACGAGCGATTGGCCGAACTTTTCTCGTGCTGTTGCTGGCCGGGTTCCTCTTCATGAGCTTCTCGGGCCAAGCCGCGGCCAAGGATTTCTACGAGGGCAAGACCATCCGCATCCTGGTTTGCTGCTCGCCGGGCGGGTTCTACGACCGGTGGGCCAGGCTGTTCGCGCGGCACATGGGCCAGTACATCCCGGGCAAGCCCGACATCATCGTCCAGAACATGCCCGGGGCCGGCTCTCTCATCGCCGCCAACTACGTCTACAACATCGCCAAGCAGGACGGTACGGCCCTGGTGATGCCGTTGGCGGGGCTGTACCTCGACCAGGTCGTGGGGCGGAAGGAGGTGCGCTTCGACATTGCCAAGTTCCAGTGGATCGGCACGCAGGAAGTGAGCCACTCGGTGCTCTTCTGCCGCAGCGACTCGAAGTACAAGAGCATCGACGACCTGATCGCGAACAAGAAGGACCCGGCGAGGCTCGGCAACTCGGGCACCGCGGGCAACAGCTATCTCATGGGCAAGATCCTTGAGAAGGGCGTGGGGGCGAACTTCAATTTCGTCATGGGCTATCCCGGCGGCAGCGAGATCGACTTGGCGGTGGAACGGGGAGAGGTGCTGTGCCGCGGCATGACCATCCCCCCGCACTTCGGCCGTGAGCCCTATCTCACCTGGCACAAGAACAAGTTCGTCCGCCAACTCGCCCAGAGCGGGGACGAGCCGGACCCGAGGCTCAAGGACGTCCCCACCCTGTCCCAGTTGTTTGACAAGTACAATGCCCCGAAGCTGGTCCGGTCCATGGCCAAGGTGATCTTCGCCAGCGGCGACTTCGGGCGCCCGTTCGCCGTGGCGCCGGGCGTGCCGGCGGACCGCGTGAAGATGTTGCGCGACGCCTACGCCAAGACGTTGGCGGACCCGGAGCTGGCGGCCGAGGCCAAGAAGGGGCGGATGGTGCCGTACAAGCTGTTGAGGGGCGAGGACCTGCAGAAGGTTGCCCAGAGCGTCGTAAGCCAGCCCAAGGAAGTGGTGGACGGCGTGAGGGGGCTTCTTGGGAGGTAGTTTTTAGGCCATGATGCTCGACGCCTTCATTGACGGACTGCTTCACGTCCTTTCCTGGCCGGCCTTCGGGTTTCTGCTTCTGGGGGCGTTCGTAGGCTTCGTCGTGGGGATTCTCCCCGGCCTCGGCGGCCTAGCCACCCTGGCACTGATGCTGCCGTTCGCCTACAAGATCGGGGAGCCGATCTCGGCCTTTGCCTTTCTCCTGGGCATGCACGCCATCACCGGAACCACCGGTGACCTCACCTCGATCCTCTTCGGCATCCCGGGAGAAGGCACGGCCGCGGCCACCATCATGGACGGCTATCCCATGACCAAGAACGGGGAGGCCGGCCGGGCCATGGGCGCCGCGCTCATGAGCTCGCTGGTGGCCGGCCTTGAAGGCGCCATCATCCTGGCCCTCGCCATTCCCATCATGCGCCCGCTGGTGCTCTTCTTCGGCTCTCCCGAGCTGTTCATGCTGGCGATCCTGGGAATCACGTTCATCGCGTCGCTGAGCGGATCATCGCTCACCAAGGGCCTCCTGTGCGGAGGCATCGGGCTCATGCTGGCGTCCATCGGGGTGGATCCCCAAACCGGGACGCTGCGCTACACATTAGGCACGCTGTATCTCTGGGATGGCCTGAGCCTCGGACCCGTGGTGGTCGGGCTCTTCGCCATCCCGGAGATCATCGACTTGGCGGTGCGCGGCACGAGCATCGCCGAGGCTAAGATCGGCAAGATCACCGGGGTCATGGAAGGGGTCAAGGACACCTTCCGCCACTTCGCCCTGACCATGCGCTGCGGCTTCATCGGCGCGTTCATCGGCGCCTTGCCGGGCCTGGGCGGCGGCGTCTCGCAATGGCTGGCCTACGGCCACGCTGTGCAGTCGGCCAAGGACAAGAGCGGCTTCGGCAAGGGCGACGTACGCGGCGTCCTGGGGCCGGGGGCGGCCAACAATTCCCGCGAAGGGGGCAACCTCATTCCCACGGTGGCCTTCGGCATTCCCGGCAGCAGCGCCATGGCGATCCTGCTGGGGGCGTTCCTCATCGTCGGCCTCAATCCCGGTCCGGAGATGCTCACCAAGCACCTGGACGTGACCTTCGCCATGGTGTGGATCCTGGTGGTGGCCAACATCCTCACCGCGGGTGCGTGCTTCCTGTTCCTGAACCAGCTCGTGAAGCTCACCTTCGTGCGGGGTAACCTGCTGATCCCGTTCCTGCTCATGTTCGTGTTCCTGGGCGCCTTCGCCGCCCACAACAACTTCAGCGACATCATCGTCACGGTCATCTTCGGCATCGTGGGCTACGTCATGGTTCTGTTTCAGTGGCCGCGGCCTCCGTTCGTGCTGGGCCTAGTGCTGGGGACCATCGTCGAGAACTACCTGTGGATCTCCAGCAGCGCCTACGGCGCGGGCTGGCTCCTGCAGCCCACCGTGGTCTGCATCGCCCTCCTCATCGTCGGGACGCTGGTCTACTCCGCGATCCAGGCACGCCGGGGCAGTTCCCTGGAGGACGAGATCGAGAAGAGGCTGGGCGTGGAAACGCCGCGCGAGTAGGGGCGGGTTTCAGACCCGCCCGTGACGGGCGCCGCCCGCGCACGACGGATTCAAACGGCTCCGACCCCCTCTCCCTCCGGGAGAGGGCCGGGGTGAGGGCGCTCGCCCAATTCCCAAGTCCGCCAGGACACTAGACATGCTCGCCGTTGCCCTGGGCCTGCTGGCCTCCCTTGCCTTCGCCTGCACGGCGACGCTGGTTCATCGAGGCGTGCGAGACCTCGATCCCTTCAGCGGCCTGGTGGTGGACCTCTTCTTCAACGGGCTGGTGTTGTGGCTCTTCGTGTTCACCTTCCACGATCTCTCGGAGCTCTGGGCCGGGGCCAACCTGATCTTCGCGGCCTCGGGCCTCATCGTTCCGGGGCTTTTCCGCCTGGTGGCGTTCAAGGGCATCGAGAGGATGGGCGCCGCCGCGGCCACCGCGGTGCTCAATTCGGCGCCGCTCTTCGCGGTGCTCCTGGCCATGGTGCTGCTGGACGAAAGACCCGGTCCGGTGAACATGCTGGGGGCGGTGGCGGTCGTCTGCGGCCTGGTGTTCCTGTCGTGGAAGGGCGAATCGAGATCCTGGCGTTCCGGGGACCTGTTCTATCCGGTGGCGGGAGCGCTGTTCGCCGGGCTGCGCGACAACGTGGTCCGACTCGGGCTCCTTGCCGGCCCGGCGCCCATGGTGGGGGCGGCCATCACGGTGACCAGTTCGCTCCTGACCATGTCCGCGGCCTACTTCCCGGTGCACGGCCTGGCGCGCTTGAGGACTTGCGCGTGGGCGACCCTGGGGTGCTTCGCCCTGGTGGGATTCGTGCATTTCGTGGCCTACTTCTTCATGTTCACGGCGCTGGACATGGCGGACGTAGCGGTGGTCTCACCGCTGGTTCATTGCTTCTCGCTCTTTACCCTGGGCCTTTCCCCGCTTATTCTGGGTGACTCGGACCCGATCACACGGCGCAAGCTCCTCGCCACCTCCATGGTCGTGCTCGGCGTGCTGCTGATCGCGTGGTCGAGGTGGTCGTACGCGGCCGCGTAGGAGTCCGCCGACGTCATGTGGACACTGCCGAATCTGCTGAGCCTGTTCCGGATTCTCCTGGTTCCGTTCCTGGCCTACCTCATGGCGTTCACCGATCCGGTGTCGTGCGCGCTGGCCGCGCTGGTCTTCATCGTCGCCTCCGTCACGGACATGCTCGACGGCTGGCTGGCGCGCCGGAACAAGAGCGTCACCGATTTCGGCAAGCTCCTGGACCCCCTGGCCGACAAACTGCTGGTGGTGACGGCCCTCATCATGCTGGTGGCGGTGGACCGCCCCGGCGACTCCCAAGTGACCGTCTGGCTGGTGATCATCATCGTTGCGCGCGAAGTCGCCGTCACCGTCCTGCGCGGCATCGCTCTCACGGATGGCATGGTCATCCCCGCGGAACGGCTCGGCAAGTACAAGCTCCTGGCCCAGACCGTGGCCCTCGTGGGCCTGATGATCCACTACCCCTACCTCGGCGTCGACTTTCACCTCATCGGCCTGTCCTTCCTCGTCCTCTCCGCCGTCCTCGCCGTGTGGTCCGGGGTGGGCTACTTCGTACGGTTCCTGAAGACCATGCGGGCCGGAGAGTAGGAGGAGTGCGGGAACGTACCCGCCGACGGGTCGCGTCAGTCGCCGGCGCCCGGGTCCGGGCGGGGAGCAGTCGCGTAGGGCGGCTCATCCTCGCGTACGCGGAGGCTGTCGCGCCGCCGGCGGCGCACGATGCGGGCGACGGCCGCGGCCCGCTCGTTGTCGGTATCGCTGTTGCGTACCCCGTCAACGGCCTCGCAAATGTCCCGGGACGTCAGTCCCGGCAGCAATGCCGACGCGTCGAGTGTTTTCGGCGTTTGCCCGGCATGCAGCGCGAGGAATTCGGTGCTGAACTCCCGGTTGCCCTTGCTGCCGTGCAGTCGCCACATCTCCCGTACACCGAGAGCGGCGTAACGCTCGACCTTGCCTTCGTCCGCGTTGGTGGTCTCCACTTCGACCACCAGGTCCGGCGCGTTCCGCTCAAGAAACGCTTCGGCGGCTTCATCGCTTTCGACAAGCGTTGCGCGGAAGGCCCTGGCGCGTTCCCCGAAGTAGAACGCGCAATCCGCCTCCATCCCGGTGCCCGGCGGATCACCGGGTCCCCGCAGGCGCGTCTGGCGAAGTCCCTGCGCTGCGCCTGCGAGCATGCTGCCCGCAACGTCCAGAATGCGGTCCAGGATACCGGACAGGTTCTCGTGGAGGTGGGACGGGGACATCAACGTGACGAGCCCGTTCACCGGGTCAAGACAGACCCGGCGGAAGCGCCGGCTCCAGTCCACTTCCGCCAGTGCCGCAATGGTGTCCGCATCAGCACGGAGGACGTGGATCGTGGAACCGAGGGGTCCTTCGTATGTGGTGCCGAATCTGTTCATTTCACAGCCCCCTTCGCCGCCGGGGCAACCGCTTTGAAGGATACACCTGCGACTATACCGCACTCGGCCGCACCGGTCGAGAATCACGGCTGGATGGGTGTGGCGGAGTCGTTGACAACCCCCGGGTGATGCTGTAAGCAACAGGAAGGACGCGGGTGTAGCTCAGTTGGCTAGAGCGTATGCTTGCCAAGCATAAGGTCGCCGGTTCGACCCCGGTCACCCGCTCCATACTTCCGCAGAATCTCCAAATCCCCCTTCTCTACCACCGGACCAGCCGTGTCACGAGAGCTCACGTTTGCGACCTCGAACCGTCACAAGTTCGCCGAGGTACGGGCGATACTTGCCGACCGCGGCATTTCCGTCGCCATGAAGGCCATGGAGCTTCGGGAGATTCAGGCCGACACGCTCGAGGAGATCGCCGCGGAGAAGGTTCGAGAGGCGTCCCTGGCGGTCGGAGGCCCCGTCATCGTCGAGGACACGGGCCTGTTCATCGACGGCCTGCGGGGGTTTCCCGGGCCGTACTCGGCCTACGTGTTCCGCACCCTGGGGAACCAGGGCATCCTGCGGCTGCTGGACGATACGGCGGACCGACGTGCGACGTTCAAGTCGGTGTTCGCTTACGGTGACACCGACGGGTCGGTGGAATGCTTCGGCGCGGAGGCGCGGGGAACCATCGCTCGCAGTTGCCGAGGAGAAGGATGGGGCTACGATCCGATCTTCGTGTCCGAGAATGCCTCGGGGCGGACTTACGGTGAACTGGGCGATGACAAGAACCGGCTTTCCCACCGCGGCGCGGCTCTGGAGAAGCTCGCTCGCTGGGTGCGGGCCGGCGACGGGTGATCGGCCCCGCTACGTTCACGTCTTCAGGTCACTTCTTCAGGAAGAGAACTCCGTCAGTCTTGCCTCGGTTAGTCTGTGCCGTGTTGCGCCGGCCGGTGGTCGGGGCGGAGCCCGCGTCCGTAAACGAGCTGAACGGCGACGATCACGACAATCACGCCGAGTCCGAAGAGGTCCGTTCCCAGGTCAGGCACGATGAGCAGCGGTCCCACGCAGAACAGGGGCACGCGCAGGACCATGGACAGGGGTCCGAACAGATAGCCGCCCGATGCGGCGGCCATCACGACGACCCCGCCGCCGGCGGTGGCCAGCACCTGAAGGATCTCCCGCGCCTCGCCCAGCAGCAGCAGTGCCGGGTTCAGCGTGAACGCGTAGGGGATGAGAAACCCGGGCACGGCCAGGAGAAAAGCCCGCGCCCCGGTACGCCACATGTTGGCGCCGCTGATGCCCGCGGCGGCGAAGGCCGACAAGGCCACCGGCGGCGTCACCATCGAGAGGATGCTGAAATAGAGGATGAACAGATGCGCCGGCAGGGCCGGAACGCCGAGAGTCTGCAAGGCCGGCGCCACCAGGATGGCGGAGACCAGGTAGGCCGCCGCGGTCGGCATCCCCATCCCGAGGATGATGGTGAGGATCATGGCCCCGCTGAGGGATATGGCGAGGGAGTCGCCGGCCATGTCCAGGAGCCAACGCTGAAGCCGCAGCGCCATGCCCGTATGCACCAGGGTGCCCACGATGATGCCGGCGATGGCCGAAGGAATCGCCACCTCGGAGGCCGAGCGCACGCCACCGGTGATGGCTTGGAAGATCGCGCCGGGTCTCATTCGGGTCGCCTTGCGGAGCAGGCTGACGACGAGGATGAGGGCGATGGTGTAGGAACCGATGGTCATCAGGGAATACCGGGAGACGAGCAGGTAGACCATGAAGCCGAGTGGAATCAACAGATGCCACCGCTCGGCCAGTCCGGCCAGGTGCTCCCGGATCGGCAGATCGAGATCGGGCTTGAGCCCGTTGCGCAGGCTGTAGAAGTGGACCAGCAGGAACAGCGCCGTGTAGTAGAGTACCGCCGGAACAATGGCCGCTGACACCACTTCGACATAGCGGACGCCGACCACGTCCGCGAGAATGAAGGCGGCGGCGCCCATGATGGGCGGCGCAAGCTGTCCCCCGGTGGATGCCGTCGCCTCGATGGCGCCGGCGAGCGTGCGCTGGAAGCCCGAGCGGACCATCAGCGGAATGGTCATCAGGCCGCTCAGCAGCACGTTGGCCACGGCGCTGCCCGAAACCGTCCCGAACAGGCCGGAGGCGATGACAGCCGCCTTGCCGGCGCCGCCCCAGGACCGGGCGGTGGCGCCGTAGGCGATGTCGACGAACAGCTTGCCGGCTCCCGAACGTTCGAGAAAAGCGCCCACCAGCACGAAGTAGAAGACCATGTTCGCCGACGCCGAGACCGGCGTCCCGAACATGCCCGAAGTCGAGAGCACCTGGAGGTCGACGAACCGCTTGAGGGACATGCCGCGGTGGGCAATCAGATCGGGCAGGTAGGGTCCGGTGAAGACGTAGACGATGAACGCCGCCCCGACCAGCGTTAGGGTGATGCCGGCCGCGCGCCGGCATGCTTCCAACAGGACCGCGATGAAGACGATGCCGGCAACGTAGTCGAGAGCATAAACGGCGTCCACGCCCTCCGTGCGTTCCGCCACTCGCTGGCCCTGACTCACGAAATACGCCGTGCACGCGAGCACGGCGGCGACCAGGATC